>JAOZMQ010000335.1 GCA_029934195.1 Candidatus Cloacimonadota bacterium
TTCAAGTTTATGGAAGTATCAACAGTATCTTCATCAAATGAGAAATCTGCAATTGCATTTTCAACGATTGGAGCATCATTTAGACCACTTACTTCTATTACAAAATTCAATACAGACGAATTACCAACACTATCCAATGCTCTAATTGTGAATGAAGCATCACCATTAAAGTTTACTGTTGGAATAAATGTTATCTCTTGCGTCTGAGTTGATGGACTTCTTGAATCAGGTTCTGAAATCTGAACAGAACCACCAATTTCATTTTCAGTACTCCATTCAAATGTTTGACTCGCATTATCATCGTTAACGGTCAACTCAAATGAAATTGAGCTCTCTTCAACAGTATCAATGCTAGATATTGTTGAGCCGGAATTGTAAGTAGAACCAAGATAGATAAATTCCGGGGAACTGTTCTCAACATAAATTGATGTAGAGAGAACAGCACTACTCATGGTTACAGGATCTCCGTAACCGTTATCTGTACATGTAACTCGGCAACGAATATATTTTCCATAAAAATCATCAGGGATTAAATATTCTGTTGAAATTTCTCCAAATAAATCAGAGTAATTTACATCATCATCTGCAACCTGCCATTGATAAGTAAATGAAGGAGAGAATGAATAATTTACAACACCAGTCATTTCTCCATTTAAATCAATATTATCATTCCATGTACCATTACTAATTGTTAAGATAGAATTCACATATTCATTTCCACTGATTACAGGAGGAATCGAGTTTAGAGGTTCATCATTTCCAGGAAGAATTGTAATAGAAATAGTTAGTGAAGCTGTTGCTCCAAATTCGTCTTCTATATTCAATACAAAACTATCATTGCCATATAAATGTTGATCCGGTGCATAAATAATATTTTCAATTATTTCTGAAGAAGCACGTTGAGTAACATGATTCAATGTACCATAAGCAACATCACCATAACTAGTAGAAATAGATTGTCCGGCATTATCATCATGAAGCGTTAATGCAAATTCTAAATCATTATCTTCAAGAGTCTCAACTTCAAGAGTTGAGCCGGCAATTTGTTGTCCGTTATAAATAAATACAGGAGGTGTATTTTCAATTTCTACCGGTAATGAATATACACTAGTAGCTTGATTACCACCGGACCCATTTCCATCATCAGTACAGGTAACTTGACATCTTACATATTTAGTGTAATAATTATCAGGAATTACGAATGTAGAATTTGTAGCTCCATCAATATCAACATAAGAAATAGTCTTTATGTCTAATTCTTCACTAACTTGCCATTGATATGAATAAGAAGGGTTTAAACTGTATCCGGTATCATCAATATCACCGTTCACATCAATATCATCATTCCAATTTCCATTAGTTGTTGAAAGAGTTTCATTTACAAGAAATGTCCCTGAAACAACCGGTAGATCATCGTTTTCCGGAGCATCATTAGCAGCATTTACTGTTACATTGAAAATAATAGTAGAACTTATTCCAATATTATCCATTGCTGAAATTGTAAATGTTGTAGATCCATAAATATTACTATCCGAGCTATATGTAATTTGTTTAGTTTCTGTAGATGCTGCTCTTGAGTCCGGAGAATCAATTGAAACATCACCATAAGTTACATTTTGTGAAGCCCAAGTAAATGTTTGTGAAGCATTTGCATCTGAAACCTGAAGATCAAAAATAAGATCTGTATCTTCAGTTGCAGAAATTTCTACAGATGATCCGGAAGAATAAGTTGTTCCATTATAAACAAATGCTGGTGCAGTATTAAGTACCTGAATCTCTTCTGAATAAGCTGTTGTAGAAAGTTCAGCAGGTGTTCCATAGCCATCATCTGTACAGATGATGGCACAACGAATATACTTATCATAGAAATTATCCGGAATAGTATAAGTTGTACCGGTTTCTCCAGTAAGATCATCAAAATCACTACCGTTAAGTGAAACCTGCCATTGATATTCATACGATGGAGTGAACGAATAAGATGTTGTTTCTGTTGAAAGAATATCTTTATCATCATTCCAAGTACCAGCAGAAATTGATAATTCTGTGTTTACGTAATATGTACCTGAAATTTCAGGAAGAACAGTATTTACAGGAGCATCATTTATCTCATTTATATCCATATTAAATGTTAATAAGGATTCTAAACCAAGATTATCTGTTACAGAAATTGTAAATTCTGCATCACCATAATAATCCAAAATAGGATTAAAAGTTATAGTTTTTGTATAAGATGATCCAACATCTGAACCAGGATCAGAAATTGTAATTGTACCATGAGTCACATCTTGTGAATGCCAACTAAAGGTTTGATCAAAATCTTGATCATAAGCTGTTAAATCAAATACAAAATTAATATCTTCATCTGTAGATTCATAAAGATCATCTCCACCATCATAAGTTACTGTTTCATAAATGAATTGTGGTGCTGAATTTAGAATCTGTTCAGAATCTGTATAAGAGATTAGCAAAATTAGATCACCTTCACCATATCCATTTTCTGAAGCAGTTACTTCACAACGGACATATTTGTTATAATATATATCCGGAATAACAAATGAAGATCGTGTTGAGTCAGCAACATCTGTAAATGTAACATCATCGTCTGATACTTGCCATTGATATTCAAAACTTGGTGTAAATGTATATACATCATCAACATCGCCATCGCTGTCTTCAGTATCTGTCCAGCTTCCATCTGTTGTTGAAAGAGTGCTTCCGCAATATGCATTACCGGAAAGAACAGCATCTTCTGAATTCACAAATTCATCATTAACTGCATTTATTGTAACATTGAATATAATGTTTATATTGTTTCCAATTTCATCATTAGCGAGAATTCTGAAACTTCCTTCACCGTAAACATTTGCAGTTGGATTGAACTTTATAGTTTTTGTTTCAGTAGAAGCATCATCAGTTACAAAATCTTCAATAGAAACTGAACCATTTTGATTAGAATCATAAGACCAAATAAATTCCTGATTTGCATTGTCATCATTGATTGTAAGTTGGAAACTTAATTCTGTATCTTCATTTACTGAAACATCAATATTAGATCCAGAAGCATAAGTAACTGTATTGTACTCGAAAGTTGGAGTTGTATTTAGGATTGTAACTTCATTTGAGTTTTCTGAAACTGCTTGAGTTGCAGGAGTTCCAAATCCATTATCTGTACAAGTTACAACACAAAGAACAGTTCTATTGTAATATGAATCCGGAATTTCAAATGTTGAATTTATTTCACCTGCAATATCTTCAAATGAACTTGAAACATCATTCCAAACTTGCCATTGATATGTATAAGTTGGGGTGAAAGTATATCCATCATCTGAAACAGTTACACTTCCGTTAACATCAAGATCATCATTCCAAGTTCCTGTTGAGACAGTTAGAGTTTTATTAACAAGTAATGTTCCGGTAATCGCAGGATAATCTGTACAAACAGGTTCATCATTTATAGAGTTAATATATAAATATCCAATCTCTAAATCATCACTAAATGAAGTATCTTCAGCTTCAATAGCCAAGGTTCCACCATCAGAACCGGAAGATTGATCCCAAGCTCTAAATGTAAATTCTTGTCTATTGTAGATATTTGCATTTGGTAAGAAACGAACTCTATTTGTTGCATTTGAAGCCAATAATAGAGCTGCACCTGAAGAGACTGTTCCAATATTATCCCATGACACGCCATTATCTAAGGAATATTGCCATGTTCCCTCTGTGTTATAAACAAGAATAACAGCAATCCCTTCCGGATCACTATCAATATCTGTTATCATATCATTAGTGTTTGCAGTACTTGAAGCAATAAAATCAGAGACAAGAG
>JAOZMQ010000336.1 GCA_029934195.1 Candidatus Cloacimonadota bacterium
ATGGCTGTTTATATTTGTCTTCTTCATCGGATAAAAATACTCTGGAATGATATGAAAACCAATCTTTTTCGCCACGAAGTTTAAAGGTTAAATTTGCCATCTTCTCAAGATCAATTGTATCTGCTTGTGATTCTTCATAAGAAATATTATTTATAGTGGAATTTAGAGAAATTTCTCCTTTTGTGTCTAAAGGCAGGCTAAACGGTTTTCTATTTAGAACTTGAATTGCCCATAATTTTGAAGCTAACTCTCTTCCATCAAGATGCTTTACTTTTATCTGATAATTAAGATTTCCAATTTTTGCATTTTTGATTTTGAAAACAATCAGATTTTTACTAACATCAGCTTCAGTAGTTCTATCTTTATCATTAAGAAAAAATTTTAGTGTAGATTTATCAATTTTCCCTTCAAGGGCAAAAGTTGAAATTGCAATTACAATTTCTTCTTCAAAGTAGAAGATTTTTCCTTCAGGTGATAGACGAACAAATTCTTTTCTATAAATTTCAGGTTGTTCAAAAGCAAGATTATAAGGAGTTAAATTTGGTTGAACTTGAGGAAGAGTTTGTGTATTTCCCGCATTATCATACACGATAAAGAAATATTCCATTCTAAGATCAATACGTTTTGGTGTTGGAACTTTAACTGAAAAAATTGGAACTGCTTCACTACCGGTAATCATTTCAATTCTGTTGTAAACAACATCACCTTTGACTCTAAAATGAAATTCAACATGATCAATGTCATTGAATCCTTCAATAATCTCAAGTTTTAAAACTGTATCCGATGTAACAACTAAAGGATTCTGATGTTGAAGGATAATTTCTGAAAACATAGAAGAGGAAATTATCATAAATAAAAGAGCGAAAATATTTTGGTATTTCATAACTATCCTTTATTCAAATTCAATTTTTATTGTTTTCTTTTCACCATGATTATTTTCTAATTCAATTTCCATTTTTTTTTCGGATTGATTTTCTTGCAATTCATCTAATATTTCTTTATCAAGATCACCCTTTAAGATATCCCTGATAATAATACTTCCTGTCCCTGTTGCATGACCATATTCTCCTGCTTTTATTTCAACTGTAGTTCTATCCAATTTATTCTTCAATTCAACAACACCTTTCAAAGTAAATAAATCTGTAACTCCATTATCGGCAACGATTACAACAAATTCTGTTCCTTTTACAGAAGCAACTGATGTCGGAGTCTCTACCTGATAGGTTCCCATTTTCTTTTGGATCTTAGAAAAAAGAGTTCCCTCTTTAATTATAACTTTTTTATTGAGTTTGTTTTCTTCCATTTTTGTTTTAATTGTCATTGTAGAATTTGGAAACAATTTTACCAATGAACTTCCATCGACAAATTTTATAGCAACATAAGATTTATCTTTTGTCAAAATTTTATCAAGATTAAAAAGTACCCAACCTTCTTCCAAACTACTATCAATTTTTTTTCTTTCTAAACGTGCTTCACCTTTGACTTTCAGTGTTAGTGCTACTGGATCTTGAGCAAAACAAAGTACAACTGAAATAATTATAATTAAGAATATTAAATGTTTTTTCAAGAAAATCCTCCAATGTTATTCGATAACAATTTTTTTTATTAACAATTTGCCAGTTATAATCTGCTCAGTTATTGATTGTAAATCTTCATATGAAATATCTTCTTCTTCAAAAATTATTGATCCTGAAGGAGAATAACCGGAGTTTAATAAATTGAGAATCTCATCCTTATTTTGAGCAGGTAATTGTTGGATAAAATTTCGTAAAGCTGTTAATTTCAGTGATGCAGATTTTTGATCTATAATTCTAAAAAAATATAATGTACTTTTGTCAATAAGATTTTCATATCCTTGCGGAGTTTCTAAACCGGAAGTAATTTGCCAAGCATAAGTTTTTCCTGATTCAAGAACAGGTGCATTTAATGGATAAGAAAAAGAAGTTTCTCCAATTTCAGATTCAATAAAATATGGCGTTTGTAATTCAATTTCTTCGGAAGATGGAATCTCTCCTACAAGCTCATAAATTTTTATAGTATAATTGTTTAAGTTTGAGAACCAGACAAAATTTGGTTGATGATCACCTATTTCTTGAATATAAGAGTTATTGGATAATCCGGGGGATATCAAAGAGATTGCAGTAGGATTTTCAATCTCAATAACTATTTCCTTAGATTCAGCAATTTCCAAATTTGTATTAACATCAAAAATTTTTATCGTAAAGGTATAAATTCCATCAGGAAATTTTCCGGTTTCCTTAACTATGTCTTCGAAATCTCCAGCCAAAAAATCGTCTATACTAAATTCAGCATGAAATCCATCATTTGTTCTTTTAGTTATTAAATCTTGCGAATTTATAAGCAAATTCTCATTAGGTGATAGAGGTTGAGCACTTATCTTTCCATTGTCTAATAATGTGGTTTCATTCCATGTGATAGAAAATTTGATATAATAATTTATGATTTCAGAAGTTGTATTTCTAATTGAACCAGTAAAAAGTAATGGTTGGGTTGTCGGATCATTTGGATCTATTGTTGTCGCATAAAAATAGTTATAATAACCACCTACTTGATTTACAACTAACTCAATTGTATTTGTAGCAAAAGCTATTACGGGTATTAATAGAAGTAATAGTATGAATTTTTTCATTTTTCCTCCATCTATAAATTAGTTTTTTTTAGAGATAGTTCTACAATTATCTCTAAAAGTTCATTGAAAGATATTCCTGCTTGTTTGGCTGCCATTGGTGTAAGACTTAAAGGTGTCATTCCAGGTAGTGTGTTAACTTCAAGAAAATAAAATTTCTTTCCATCATAACGGAAATCAACCCGTCCATAAACGCTACAACCGATATATGAAAAAATGAGTTCTGCAAATTTTTGTATTTCCTTTTTTTCATTTTCATTTAGTTTTGCAGGGGTTTGATAAGTAGTATTTCCTTTCGTATATTTATTCTTATAATCGTAAAATCCTTCTTGAGGGATAATTTCAACAACTGGCAAACACTTGTTTCCCAAAATAGTTACAGTTAGTTCCCGACCTTCAATAAATTGTTGAAAAAGAATCTCAGAGCTAATCTTTCGACAATCAGAAATTGCTCTTGTAATATTTTGTTCCTCTCTAACAATTGAAATTCCGACAGATGAACCAGAATTATTTGGCTTTACTATCAAAGGTAGTTTTAATTTGCTAATAATCAACTTTGTATTTATAGAATTAATTGATTTTTTTTCTTTAATAATAATTGATTTTGGAACAGGAATATTTAACATTTCGGCAAGTGAAGTTGAAAGATGTTTATCCATACAAATAGCACTTGATTTATAGTCACAACCGGTAAAAGGCAATCCCTCTTTCTCAAAAACTGCTTGTATTAATCCGTTTTCTCCTTCTCCACCATGCAAAGCATTGAAAATAATGTAAGGATTTTGTTTTCTCAAATCAGTTAATAAATTAGAGAGATTTGCATAATTTGTAGGGTCAACTTTTACTGCACTATAATTCATTTCTGAAAAGGCATTTTTGATTTTGTCACCGGAAACTAAAGAAATTTTTCTTTCTTCGGAAGAACCACCTGACAGAATAATAATTCTATGTTTTTTTGATTTCATTTATTTAAAATATTTTAATTGAGTTTCATGTCAAGTACTATACTAAAATCTGAACGAAAAGGAATTTTTTAACTATGAAGAACAGAAGTTCTTGAAGAAAGATTAATTGGGAAATTACTCATTTTTCAGCTTCAAAGAAGCGACATCTATGTAGTCCAATGCGTTAGCGTTGGGTAAAGAAAAAAGAGAACTAAGCTACAGAGTAGCGAC
>JAOZMQ010000039.1:0-11624 GCA_029934195.1 Candidatus Cloacimonadota bacterium
ACAGCTTCATAGAAACTATATCTTTGTAGTCCAATGCGTTAGCGTTGGATAAAGAAAAAAGAGAATCAAGCTAAGAGTAGCAACAAAAAAAGAAAATTTAGAAAAAGTAAGTTTTCGTTCAAATACTAAATAATACAAAATAGATTGGAGAAAAGATGTTAAAATTTATAAAAAAATTGGAGAATAAAAAAATTCAATTCAAATTACCTCTTATAGGTATTGGTTGCGGAGTTCTTGGAATGAGTTTGCCAAAAGTATCCGTAAATCTTGGTAAATATGCGTCAAAATTATTAAGGGCTTTGGAATATCGTGGCTATGATTCTACAGGTGCTGCTTTTCAAGGAAATTCTACTGATGTTACTCTTTTAAAGGATGTTGGTGCTCCAAGCACTTTGGTGGAAACTTTGGGCATTCAAGAACAGGAAGGAATGATTTTTTGTGGTCAAGTAAGATGGGCAACCTTTGGAGCAGTTGACAAAACTAATGCCCAACCGCATATCGTAAGATGTAAAAGATTTATTTATGGTGCACACAATGGAAATATCACCAATACAAGAGAATTGAAAAAATTTCTAATTTCAGAAGGACATACTGTTCTTTCTGATAATGATGGAGAAATATTAGTTCATGTTATAGAACATTATTTTGATATTGAATTGGATAATTTTCCTAAAAAAAAGCAAAAGAATATTTCTATCCGTCGCTCATGTATGAAAACAGCAATTATAAGAGCTACTAAAAAAACTATAGGTTCTTTTGCAGCAGTAATTGTCGATCCAGAAACAAAATATTCTTATGCAATAAAAGCCGGTAGCAGTTTATATTTTGGAGTTGGTCAAATAGACAAACACAATTTCTGTCTTGCTTCTTCTGATCTAACAGCTGTTTTAAGATTTACTAAACAATTAGTAAATATCAATTTGGGTGAATTTGTTGAATATAATGCTGATGAATTTCATATTTATGCTTATAAGAATTTAAAGATAAAAAAACTTAATCAACCAAATATGATTTTCCAAGAAGGTCAATTGATTGATAGAAAATCAGTCCGATCAAAATTAAGAGCTGAAGATACTGAGCTTTTACCACAATTTAATTATTTTATGGAACAGGAAATTTATGCAGAAGTCGAATCTACCGGAAAATTAGCAAAGATTTTTGCAGGTGGATCAAATACAGGTCGAAGAATGTTAGAACTTCTACAAAGAGAAAAGATGTTGGATAAAATGAAACTTCTATGCAGTAAAATCTCTGGTTTAGATAATTTTAACGAACAAATTAAAATTTTTGAGAAATACGTAAAATCCAGAGAAGCTACTGAATTCTATAACAATGTAAAAGACAATTATTCAACAATTTACGATGAATTGGTCAAAGAAGATTTTGAGAGAAAATACTTCTTTTCCAGAGATAAAAATATCTTTATAGATCTCCTTGGAAATAAATTTGATAAACTAAAATTGTTAGTGGTTAAAGCGTTTGATTCCATTATTGAAATTGAAGATGTTGTAGAATTCAATAACAGTGTTTATGGGTTTACAGACCTTATCAAAAATACGATAATGAATGATCGCAATATCTATACAGTCGCTTGTGGTACTTCTTTTCACGCAACAAAAATAGCTGCTGCTTTTTTCAATGAAATTTCTGGTATTGAAATTATTCCTATTCTTCCCGGAGATTTTAGAGGACAATATTCTCATTGCTTAAAAAATAATGATGTTATAATTGGAGTTTCTCAAAGTGGAGAAACAAAAGACTTGATTGATGTTTTTGATGATATTGATAACCTTGGATTGAATATAAAAAAAATAGTCCTTGTGAATAATATGAATTCTACTCTCGGTCAAGAAAAAAGTGATGTCTCAATTCCAATTTATTGCGGACCGGAAATTGCCGTTCCTGCAACAAAAAGTTTTATAAATCAGCTAACATTATTTTATTATCTTGCAGTTAAAACAGCTGAAACTCATCTTACAAAAATGAAAGAAGATAAAATGGAGAAATCAATAATAGAAAAATTTGAAAAAGAGTTAAACCGTCGTCATAAAACAATTAACGACATTCCATTGTTGATAAAAGAGACAATTAATACTACAAAAAATGAAATTGATCAAATCGCTTCCAAGATTTATATGGAACCTTCAATGCATATTCTTGCTACAAAATTGAGCGGTATAGCCAAAGAAGGTGCATTAAAAATTAGAGAAACAGTTCTCAATCATACCGAAGGTGGTGAAGCATCTGAATTCAAACATGGACCGAATACAATTTTAGGAAAAAATACTGTTTTTGGAATGAAGAGTATCAAAAATATGATTAAATATTTCAATAAAAAAAATGACGAGATCGAAGAACTTGGACTAAAAAGAGGTTTACCACAAAGTGAAATTAGAAATATTTCTAAAGCTGTTAGTAGTTACCTTTTTAATAGAATTTTCCCTTTCAATCTTTCACATGAAGGAACTGTTCTTTTTAAGGAAGTTATCAGAAATTATGATTTTTTCAATCCTCTTTATAGAAATTATCCAATGATTTATATTACTGGACCGGATGACCGTGATGTAAACTTAACTGTTTCACAAATAAACACTCACAAGATTAGAGGTGGTGATACTTTTATCATTGCTGAAGAAGACGATAGATTATTGGATAATGCAAGATTGAATCCGAATAAAAATAGTTATTATGGTTGGGGGTATATCGTATTACCCAAAACCGGAGACACTTTAATGACAACATTTTCTGCAACTGTTGTTCTACAACTCTTAGCTTTGAAAATGAGTGAAAGGAAAATGAAGTATCTTGATAAGCTTTCTGTAGAAGATCACGGAGTACATCCTGATGTTCCAAAAAATGTTTCAAAATCAATCACTGTAGATTAATTTTTTTGAGGGGATAGATAAAGCTATCCCCTTTTTTATGAGGTAATTATGAGAATTGGATATGGTTATGATGTACATAAATTAGTAGAAAAGCGAAAATTGATTCTCGGTGGTGTTAATATTCCATTTCATAAAGGTCTTGCCGGTCATTCTGATGCAGATGTTTTAATTCATGCTATTATTGATGCTATTCTCGGAGCTATCGCAATGGGTGATATTGGTCAATTATTCCCTGATACTGATTCAACTTTTAAAAATATCGACAGCAGGATTCTGTTAAGAAAAGTTTATGGAATTCTAATAGAAAATGGATATAAAATTGGTAATTTGGATTCTACTATTTGTGCTCAAAAACCAAAATTGAAAGACTTTATCACAGAAATGAGAGAAAATGTTTCAGAGGATCTTCATACGGAAATTTCAAATATTTCCATCAAAGCTACAACCGAAGAAAAACTTGGAATTAGCGGTTCCGAAAAAGGTATTACTGCTTCTGCTGTTGTTTTAATAACGCGAGTTTAGTAACTACTGATAGATGGTACTTGAGCGAAAACTAACTTTTTCTAAATTTTCTTTTTTTTATCGCTACTCTGTAGCTTAGTTCTCTTTTTTCTTTACCCAACGCTAACGCATTGGACTACAAAGATGTCGCTTCTATGAAGCTGAAAAATAAATAATTTTCCAATTAATCTTTTCTTCATGATCTTCAGTCCTTCATGGAAAAAAAATCCTTTTCGTTCAGATACTAAATATCTGAACGAAACCAATCAAATCCTTACAAATTTAGATTTCTTCAATTATCATTTAAATATATAATCTTCTGGTATGAAATTTGCGATACTAATTATAAGTTTTGGTTTATTATATTAAATATCTTAATTTTTAAGAATAAAAAAAAAGGAGAATTCATGCGTAGATTTTATATGCTATTTGTAGCAATCTTGATGATTGCAAATATACTAAATGCCTCAACTATAAATGTTGTTGGTGAAGTTTTTACTGAAGTTTGTACTGGTTGAGGTGGTGATTATTCTGAGGCACGTGCTGCTCTCATCGAACTATCAAATCAACATGATGATTTAATTCCTCTTATTTGGCAATTAACAGATCCTACATCACCTGGTGCAGAAAGTAGATTTTCTTTCTATAATGGAACTGAATTGCCTTATGCTGAATTTGGAGGTCAAGAAAATTATACAGGAGAAGTAAATGTTGTTAACGAATATAATTCAATTTATGAACAACTATCAGGACAAGAAAGCTCTCTGGAAATAGAGATGGGATTGGATGTTATTTCTGATGAAACAATAAGAGTTTCAGCAAATATCGAAGTAACGGAAGAGATTACATCTGCTAATAATAAATATTTCTTTTTACTTACAATTCATGATGATTCAAACTATCATTCTCTTGTTCTTGATAAAACAAATGAATCTGATTTTGTACAAACTCAAATTGGTGAAACTTTGACAACTCAAACTGACTTTTCAATTAATCCTTATTGGGAATTAGAAAATTTGCGAGTAGTTATGATTGTTCAATCTTTTGAAAATAAAGAGATTTTACAAAGTGAACAAACTGCAATCACTCAATTGATTCCGGATTTTACTACACCAACTCAATCTGGACCATCTGCATTTGGCATAACTTTTACCTCAAATAGTTTTCCGCGTGTAGGTATTGATTCTTGGGAATGGGATTTTAATTCTGATGGAGAAATTGATAGTACGGAGGAAAATCCATATTATCTTTTTGAAGAACCCGGTTCTTATGATGTCACACTCACAATTTCAAATAATTCCGGTAGTGAAACAATTACAAAAGATGATTTCATTACAGTCACAGATGCTTCTAATGTCTCAGGAAGTGTAGCTGGAGTATGGAAAGCAATTTATAGTCCTTACCATATTGTAGGTGATGTTACTATCTCTTTACCAAATACTTTGATTATCGAATCAGGTACAGAAATTATTATCGATTATGCCCGTAAAATAACGGTTTTTGGAAAATTAATTGCAGATGGAATTGATGGTGACCCGATAATTTTTACTTCCGAAAATATGTGGAAAGGAATAAAATTTTCTGGAACAACTCAAGAAAATCTAATAAGAAATTGTATCTTCTCAAATTCTTCTTACGCTCCTTTAATTGTTAATTATTCTAAAGTTGAGATTGTAAATAATATTTTTCATAACAATTCAACCAGTTCTTATCCAGCAGCTATAGACTTGTTGGAGTCAAGTGATGTATTGGTATCCAATAATATAATTTCCAACAATAGTAGTTCAGCTTCCTGCGGTGCAATAAGATGTAGATTTTCAGATCCTGTAATTTCCAATAATATTATCGTGAATAATAGTGGGTCTTTTGCTGGTGTTTTTGTTTTTCAAAATGATTCCGCACCTCTAATTATAAATAATACTATTGCTAACAATCTTTCCAATAGTGGATTAATTTTACTTGAAGGTGGATATCCGGAATTGATGAATAATATTATTGTCAATTCAGGTGATATTTTTACAGTTTATTCTGGTGAACCTGTTGTAACTTATTGTAATTTGACCGGTGGTTTTCCTGGTGAAGGTAACATAAATGAAGATCCATTATTTGTTAATCCTTCTTTAGGAAATGGTCCAGAATTTAGTGGAATGGATGCAGATTGGTCGCTTTCCATTAATTCTCCTTCGATAAATGCTGGAAACCCCGAATCCATTTACAATGATCCTGATGGAAGTCGTAACGATATGGGAGCTTTTGGTGGTCCTTTATCAATGAATTCCGGAGGAGGATGGAATTATATTTATGGAGATGTTGATAATAACGGAACTGTACAAGCTTTTGATGCGTCATTTACGCTACAATACTCAGTTGGATTATTATCTGATTGGGAAGATTGGCAACTTTGGGCTGCCGATGTGGACGGAAATGAAATTATTCAAGCATTTGATTCTGCATTAATCTTGCAGTTTGCTGTTGGCTTAATTACAGAATTTCCTGTTCAATCGGAAGAATTATCTCGCATCAAAGCACCGAAAGCTGAAATTGAAGTAGAATTTGAAAATAATGAACTAATTTTTTATGCATCAGAAAATCTTTTTGGGATTAATATTGACATTAATAAAGATTTTGTAGTCCAAAAATCAAATAAAAATATGCTAATTTTTTCAAACAAGAATTCAATTGGTATGGCTTCAGCTAACGCTGTAAATGGTGAATTCTTGAGATTATCAATTAGTGATAAAGATTACTCTGATATAAATCTGGAAATGATTGTTAATACCGAGTCAAAAAATATAAGCATTTCTCTTAACGATATTCCTACACAGAATCAGTTCATTGGAAATTATCCCAATCCATTTAATCCAACAACAATGTTCAAGTTTTCTTTGATAAAAGATGAGAATGTTTCTATCAATATTTATAATGTGAAAGGAGAATTTGTTACAACTATTTGTGATAAAATATTTATTAGTGGAAATCATTCGGTAAAATGGGATGGAAGAGATTCATACAAAAAATCAGTCTCTTCCGGAGTTTTCTTTTATAAAGTAATTATTGGAGAGAAATCATCTATTCATAAGATGCTTTTGTTAAAATAGTATTTGAATAAAAATTAAGGAGCTGTTATCTTGTAGCAGCTCCTAACTTCCTGTTATAATTGTAAATATCCCAATAGATAAGAAGTTAAAAATCATCTCTTATTCTTTTTCGTTCTGACGCTAAAATGTTTTATCTAAACATCTACTTGAACTTATGGACTGTAAAACTATTGGTTGCAATGATTAGCACGGATTTTAAATAGTAAATTCTTCTTGAGCACTTTTACAGCCTTTTTCTAAATTATTCATGCGTTGAAAGATTAATTTTTGCTCTTAACTCTTCAATTTCCTTAATCTCAATTTTTTCATAAACTCTTTTTCTTTTTTTGATAGTTGATTCCAATAAGTTTAGAGCATCAAATAATATCTCGATTTCCTTGTGATTAATATTTATTTTCATGTTTCCTCCTTAATAAAAAGTCAAGAATTTCAATTTTTTATAGCAATTTATTATATAATTCTAAATATTGTAATGCTGAAAATTTCCAAGACCAATTTGCATTCATAGCGTTAAGAATAAATTCTTTGAAAATGGCTTTCTCTTTATAAACATCTTTAGCTTCATTAATGATTTGAAGGAAACTTGTCACAGAAAAATCATTAAAAAAGAAGCCATTAATTTTATCATGATGCGGACAAGTTGAATCAAAAATTACATCAACAAAACTGCCTATTTTTCTCGCAATCGGAATAGTGCCATATTTAAGAGCAAAGAGAGAGGATACACCACCCGGTTCATAATAAGAAGGTAAAAGGACAAAATCTCCACCTGCAATAATTAAATGTGCTAAATTAATATCAAACCCAAATTGATATCTAATATTGGAATATTTATTTTTCATAAGTTCATTTAATTGAATAGTATATTTATCATTTCCTGTTCCATAAATAATCAGCTGAATCTTTTGTTCTGATAATTGTGGAATAGCTTTAAGTAATAATTCTATCCCTTTCTGTCTTATTAATCTTCTGCCAAAAATCAGAAGAGGAATATTCTCATCTTGTGGAAGAGAAAATTTTTCTTGCAGTTTTGATTTTGCTAATTTTTTCCCGGATAAATCGTTTATTGAGTATCTTTTGGGAATAATATCATCTTTTTCTGGATTCCATTTTCCATAATCAACACCATTAATAATTCCATATAAATCTTTATTTCTATGGAGAAAGAATGGATCAAGATTTTGTCCGTATTGATTTGTTTGAATTTCCTGTGAATATTTTCTACTACAAGTATTTATTTTATCAGCAAAGAAAACACCTGTTTTAAGCAAACTAAGATTTCCAAGTTCTTGTAGCTTTTCGATAATATTTGTTTCTAAATATTCTAATTGATTTAATTGGAAACTTCCTTTTGTGTCAATATTTGCAAAAGAGAATAGTGATTTTATATGTTTTAAATCTGGTGAATTTTTAATCAAAAGTGGCAATAAACCTGTTTCCCAATTATGACAATGGATAATATCATACTTCACTTCTGAATGTAATAGAAATTCAATAACAAAATTAGAGAAAAGTTTTGTTTGTTCAAAACCTAATTCGGTAGCTGAAAATTTAACAAAGAATTTTTCTTTTGGCTTTATAAAAAAAACTTCTTTGGATAGTTGTGAACGAGAAACTTTGAAGACTTCAAATTCATCATTTTTAAAAGACAATTCAGATTCAAATTTTTGAAGCTCTGAGTAATAAGGTAGAATAGTGTGAACAGGTAATTTTAAACTAAAAATTAAATGTTTTATGTTGTCTGCATATCTTGTGAATTTGCAAAATGGGGACAATTCAGTAGTTACATTAATAATCTTCATCGTTTCTCCTTAATCGAATTAATGATTAGTTATATCTTTTTGGGAAAATTCTTC
The DNA here is from genome assembly GCA_029934195.1 of Candidatus Cloacimonadota bacterium. Taxonomy (GTDB): domain Bacteria; phylum Cloacimonadota; class Cloacimonadia; order Cloacimonadales; family JAOZMQ01; genus JAOZMQ01. Next base: position 8,341 of record JAOZMQ010000039.1, read on the forward strand.
TCTAAACTTAATCGTTGTTAAAAAGGGTTCAATTATTAAAAGTCTTTCCTAATTTGATGTCTTTTTAAAGTAAACCCATATAAGATAAAATTAAAATTATTAGTTAAAAAAGTCAAACACTTTTTTGTGGTTCTTTTGCTTTTTTAGCCCCTTTCCATCTTTTATGAACCCAGAACCACTGATCAGGATATTTTTCCACATATTTTTCTATCCGTTCACTGATCGTCATTGCAAGTTGTTCAATATTAAAGCTTGTTTTTTCTATTTGGTCTGTATATATTGGTTTCTCAAAATATAGAATATGCTTATTCTCTTTTGTTCTTACCGTCATTCCAATAACAATAGGAATCCCAAATTTCACACCAAATTTTGCTGCACCTGTATGTATTGAGGCATCTCTACCAAGAAATTTGAATTTTATTCCATCACTTCCAGCATTTTGATCTGAGACTAAAACCACCATTCCTTTTGTTTTTATAAATTTAAGTATTTCTTTTAAAGATCTTTTTTTATGGATGATTTTAATTCCAAATTTTTCCCGAGGTTTATTTGAGAATGTTTCAAAATATGGATTCCTTTGCTTTTTGATAACAATTCCGGTATTGATTCCGGTTGATGCAATGTATCTTCCAGCTAATTCCCAATTTCCAAAATGAGCTGATACCAAAATCATTCCTCTTCCAAGTGAAAGAGCTTCATGAAGATTTTCAAATCCATTTGTTGTAATTTTATTGAATAGTTTTTTATCATCTCCGAAAAAAGTTTCAGCTGTCATTTTCCCGATATTTCTATAGACATTTTTTAGAATTGAGTTTATTTCTCGTTCAGTTTTTTCAGGAAATGATTTATTTAATTGTGTAAGTGCTACATCTTTTCTAATTTTTAAAACCAAACCTCCAAAAATCAATAAATTTTCTAAAAAAAATTCAATAAAAGAATACGGAAATATTCTAAGAAATTTATAGAGAATCATAAAACCAAGATATTCTAATTTGCTTTTCCATTTTTTACTAATTTTCATTTTTTATACCTTAAATTTCAAAGTTTATTGCAATATTTCTCAAAACATAAGAAGCAGCCCACAGACCCATTATAGCCGGTAAATATCCAACAGAACCCAAAGTTCCTCTTTTTCTTCCACGTTCTAATTCCCATTCTTCTTCTGAACCATCTTTATAATCGAGTTGTTTTACATAAATTGTTTCAAAAGAATTTACTACAGGAATACCAGTTGTAATACCACGATTCCGAAGATATTTTCTAAGTTGTTTAGCTAAACGGCAATTTCTTGTTTCTGATAAATCACATAATTCAATTTTTGAAGGATCTATTTTTCCACCAGCTCCCATAATAGAGATCAATTTGATTTTACGATTATAGACTTCTTCGATTAGTCCGGCTTTAGGGGTAAGACTATCAATGGCATCTACAACAAAATCAATTCCATCTAAAATATAATCCTTTGATTCATCTCCGCAAAATGTAGTAATAACTTCAATATTTGCATTTGGGTTTATATCGAGCATTCTTTCTTTCATCACATCAGCTTTAAAGCGATTCAAAGTACTGTGTAATGCCGGAAGCTGACGGTTAATATTTGATAATTTGATTTTATCAAAATCAACAAGTCTAAAATTACAAATTCCACTTCTAACAAGCGATTCTGCTGTGTAAGTTCCGACACCACCTAATCCAATAATTGCAACTCTATAAGATTCAAATTTCTCAATTGAATTCTTTCCAAAAAGAAGTTCAGTTCTAAGAAATTGTGCTTTTTTCTCTTTCATTTTATTTCCTTATAATTAATAAAATAATTAATGACATAAACTTGAAATGAATAATTATGTCAATATACTATGAGAAAAGAAAATTATTAGTTTTTTCAATCAAAAGATTACTTGACTTAAAAGAGATTAAAAATTCAAATAATTTGTAATGAGAAAGCACTCTATTTTAAAAAATTAAAAAAGCGGAGATTTATATGAAAAGACAAAAATTAGTTTCAGTTGCAAGAAAGGAAGCAGAAGCACATTATGAAGCGATAATGCCCGGAAATTATGGAGAACAAATTGAAAAATACCTTTCACCTTTTAGAGATGTATTGAATGTATTGGAAGATACTTCTATTTACAATGACCTTTCTATTGGATTTCCTTGGTGTGGAGCATTTGTTTATTATTGTTGCAAAGAATGCAAAATAGATTTGACTATTGTACCACCTAATATTCCAACTTCACTTGCTTTGGTTAGTAGCTGGCTTTTTATGGCAATGCAACTCGAAAATTTGAAATGGTATGAATTTATTGAGGAATATGATGATTTTGTACCTACCGAAGGTGACATTATTATTTTTAATAACTTGCAAGGAAACAAAAGTAAATTTACTCATATGGGAATAATTGTGGAAGTAACAGATGATTTTTATCTTGTGGCTGAAGGAAATGTTGTTTATACAAAAGAAAATGGAAAGCCCGGTCGGAAAACAGATTTGAAAAAAAGAAGCAAATCTCAGAATATTCAAGGTTTTGTCCGCATTGTGGAATAATCAAGAGCAGATGAAAATAGATAGTATCTAATGGCAAATTATTTATTTTCTATCTGATAAGGAGAAGAAAATGAAAAAATTAGTATTATCAATAGCGTTAGTATTAATAATTTTAGTTGTTTCAGCAAAAGAAAAAGATTACAAGTATGGTTTAGGTTTTAGTGGTGGTATGATTTCCGGAAGTGGATTCTCTTTCAGAAAATTGAGTGATATTGGTGGATATCAAATCAATTTTGGTGCCATTATGCAAAATGCCGATGAATGCGAAGATTGTTTTGGAACTACTTATGAAAAAAATTATTTTTTGGAAACTGACGATACATTTACCGAACAATCTACTGACATGAATATGAACATTAATTTGGGTTACAACTTATATAAAACTTTACATATTGGAACTAAATCAAAATTATATTTACTTGCTGGAGGAGCAGTTTATATGAGTAGTGACAAAGTTTATGAACAAGATTACAATTATAATAATACATCTAATTATTGGGAAAAATCAGGTAATCAACGAGAAACATTCGAAAATGATTTTCTTTTTAATATTGGTGGAGGTTTTGGTTTTGATTACAAAATAAGCCAAAATATCGTTCTTAACCTTGAATGGCCTTTAACTGTATCTTTATCAGATGATGGAACAAATATTTTTATGTATATTCCACAAGCAGGAATTCATTATTATTTTAAATAATATCTAAAGTAAGATTTGTAGCACAACTTGCCAAGTTGTGCT
>JAOZMQ010000039.1:11724-13784 GCA_029934195.1 Candidatus Cloacimonadota bacterium
GAACTTTCTAAAGATTTGTCAATCTATCTGATTCTCACCAATAAAAATATTCTGTTTCATTAGAAACTTCTTTATCGATGAATTTCAGAACATCTAACTCAAAAATTTAAGAATGATCAAGTTTCTGGGAAAGAAAAAGTAAAAAAGATGAATAATAAATAATTGGACACATCTTTTTTCAAGAACTTTATTTCTTCGTGCCAAATCCTTTTTGGTTCTGGCTTGTCCATGTCTGGAGATTCTAAGTTAGTTTTCCTTCAGAGATTATATGATAATTTTTAATTTTTTCATCAAACTGTTATAGAAAAAATATGTAATAATAGCTGATAGTATATCGGCTATTGGTCCTGCAATCCAAATTCCTGTTATTCCAAAATATCTTGGTAATATCAAAATTAATGGAATTAAAAGTAAAATTTGTCGGGACATTGTTAATATTAATGCCGGTTTTGCTTTACCCAATGCCTGAAATAAAGTTGAACCAATTACTTGGAATCCTACAAGAGGCAAAGCTACAACCATTATTCGTAAAGCATTACTTCCAGCAAAAATAAGACGATGATCATTTGAAAAAAGCTGTAAAATAGTTGAAGGAAACAATTCTGTTAATAATACGGTTAATGATATTATTAAAGTTGTCGAGATAATAGCAATTTTTGTTACGTCAATTATTTTATCAATTTTTCTCGCTCCATAATTGTAACCTGCAATTGGTTGAAATCCTTGAGCAATTCCAAAAATTGGCATCAAAATAAACCTTATAAAACGAGTACTTATTCCAAATATTGCCAAAGAAATATCATCTCCATAAGTACTTATAGAATTGTTAATCAAAATAAAAACTAAACTTCCGGCTATCATTCTTGCAAAAGACGAAGATCCCACACTAATAATTTCCCATAATATCTTGAAGTCGATTACAAATGATTTAATATGAAAATGTAGAACTGATTTTCCAGAGTAAAAAAAACAAAGAATGAATAGAAATTGAATAATTTGTGCACAAACAGATGCTAATGCTGCACCAGAAACTCCCATTTTAAAAATAAAAATAAAAATTGGATCTAAAATTATATTAATAAGAGCTCCGATAATCATTGAAAACATTGCGACTTTTGCTCGACCTTCTGAACGAATGATATTATTTCCAATCATTGAGAAAATAATAAATGGTGTACCAAGTAAAATAATTTTCAAATAATTATAAGAAAAAGGAACTATATCTTTTGAAGCTCCAAATATTATTAATAATGGATGAATAAAAAAATACGTAGAAATCATTAACATTATTGACATGATAAATGATGCTAAAAATGAAGTTCCCATTACTTTATTTGCTTTTTCAATATTTTTAGCACCTAAATTTCTTGATATTATAGATGCTGTTCCTACACCAAAAGCAATTCCAATAGACATAATAATCATCTGAAAGGGAAATATTATTGTCAATCCTGCTATCCCAAGAGGTCCAACTCCATGACCTACAAAAATAGTATCTACAATATTATATAATGCCATTACAAACATTCCTGTCATAGCTGGAACAGAAAGTTTAATCAATAATTTCAGCATATTTTTTTCTTCTAAAACATTTAATTTATTCACTATTTCTCCAGTTATTGTAAAAAGACATTATGAACTTCCGTGAGGAATTTCGTTTTTTTAGTTCTTCATTTTAACTCAAGTTACGCACTACCTAAACCCTTGAAAATAACACATAAAAAGTCTGGCGTGAGGTGAAATTAATCTCCTAATTAAATAAGTTACAATCAGTTAGGACATAAAATCCAACATGAGGTTCAAATGAACGTTATCAAAAAATTTAATGGAGTATCAGAAGTAAAGGAATATTTTAAAACTAATTTCAGAACATCGAACTTCTGGAACAGAGCTGCCACAAGAAATAATTCTTTTTATAATAAGAATTATTATTTAACTCTACTGTCTAATCCTTCTAATTAGTATCTGGACAAAAAGGAATTTTTTAACCTTGAAGAACAGAAGCTCAAGAAGAAAGATTAATTGGGAAATTATTTATTTTTCAGCTTCATAGAAGCGAT
>JAOZMQ010000337.1 GCA_029934195.1 Candidatus Cloacimonadota bacterium
ACGCTGAACTTGCTGATTGTTATAATAAAAAGAGGTTTCACAAAAATATTGATTTTAGCTTCATTGAAACGACATAAAAATAATATTTGTAAAAGTTACTTTTCGGTTAGAATTTATTTTCTTAAATCCGTGGCTTATCCTTTTCCGTTCAGGTACTAATTAAAAAAGGAAAACCATTTTTTCCAGAGATTAAAAAAAGCTCGCTAATTTCAAGTAAATAATTTAGCGAGCTTTTAAATGAGATTTGATTATTTTAGTAAGATGGCACGTCTTGTTTCTGTAAATTTACCTGCTTTTAATCTAAAGAAATAAATTCCCGAACCTACATTCTCAATATCTGAATTTTTTCCATTCCAAATTACAGGATGAAGAATTTGTGCTTCTTGATATCCTTGTTTTAATTCTGTAATTTTTTGACCTTTGGAATTAAATATTTCAATATTTACATTAGCACTTTCAGTTAGGTAATAGCTTATAGTAGCTTTTGGATTAAACGGATTTGGATAAATTGACTGAATACCTGCAAGAATTTCCATATCCGGTGTGTTTTCTTCCGGTTGCTCTGAGTTCAAAATAATAATTGAAATTGGACCAAACAATGAGGTTGAGCCATCTAAATCGACACTTTCTAACCAATAAAAATATTCAATTTCATTTTCTACTTCCTCATCAGTAAAAATATAATTTTGTTCCGAAGAAGAATTATTACTACTTATGAGATTACCATTCATTTTTAAAGAATTTTCATTGGTTTCTGTGATATTTCTGAAAACATTATATCCTAAAAGATTAGTTTCAGATTGGGTTGTCCAATTTAGCTGTGCAAAATTTGATGATGTTTGAATAGCGGTGAATGATGATAGTTCAACAGGTAAAGTACCTTCATCTTCTGAAGCAATAGTCCAATCGCTAAAACCTGTTACTCCAGTGGCTCGTAAATGAGTACCATCATCAAGAACATAATTGCTCCAAACTTCCCAATCATCTTCATCGTTTATTCTTCTAAGAATTCTAAGATGAGAAGTATCTCCGAGATTTCCCAATTCCGCCAAGTTAAAAGTTATATCCGTGTTAAATGATTCTAAAGTTGTACCAAAATGCCAGTATTGATCAGCAATAGATTGGATTGCACCCGGTAACGCTCCATTAGGAGGAGTCTCCATTAAATGAACAATTAAATCATTCCCATCATTTCCAGCACCAAAATTAACTTCATCAAAGTTGAAACCAATTCCGGCATCATCAAATAGAATATCAAGATTTAAACCAGTGCCTTCAGAAGGAACATTTTGTGTAATATACTCTTGAACCCATTCAACCGGTACGATACTTATATCTGCTGTATAATACCCATAAGCATCTTGTTCTACTTGAGAAAATGATTCAATTTTAAACAGTAATTGTCCGGTATTTTCAGGATCAAATTCATCAAGCCAGTCCGGATCACAATTTTCTGCAATCAAGTCTGCTTGACCATAACCGGAAATTGCAGCGCCTGTTCCAATTCTATTACCACTCCAAGATTGTTCAGCAGGATAAGGAACTGTTAGATTGAGGATCATATTTTCCCAATCTAATTTTTTGACAGCATTATATTTAATAAAACCATTTCCGCCGTCATAATATCTGTTATCGCCTGCTGCATGAGTTCCCTGATCATTCCAAGGAAGATCAATATCTATTGTATTGATATGACTAAAGGCTGAAAGATTAAAATTGTCAATTTGAATTTCAAGTCCAGCAGGTGTTAACCCATCAAAAATATCTGCATCTTCTCGTAACAATGTTGCTGTAGTTTCATGTCGTCCACCACCTTCAATTTCTCCCCATTGCATTGTTTCGTATGCATAGACATCACCACCGGCACCGGCAGTGTATGCTCCCCCTACATGGCTAAACATAAAATCAGCCAAACCATTTCCAGCTTCTAAATTTTCAATTCTAAATGTTGCGAATGGTTGTCCATTAAAAGTGTGTTCAGTAGGAAAGATGTAAGCACAACCTTCTCCATCGTCTCCATTGCTTGGATTTTCTTCTGACCAATCATCACAAACTACAATTTGATTACCCGAAATTGCAACATCACTTGAATAATGCACTTTTGTTCCAATTGGAGTTAGTTCTTCTATCAAGCCCCAAACACCGGAACTATTCTTTTTGTAATGATATGCCTTTTGACTACCAGTATCAGAAGATCCACCAACAACAATATTCGGATAATCCAAATCTACAGAAGCTCCAGCAAAAGGTGTAGAAAATTTAGCAATTTCTGTCCATGTTCCATCTGATTTTTCAAAGATATAAAATTTATGACCATCTTTTGCACCAACAACAAGAGTGTTTCCTTGAATGGCGACATCATAACCAAAATCATCTCCACCACCGGCATCAGAGCCAGTAATAACTTGAACTTCGCCCCAATTATCTGCTCCACCTTCATCACGACTATAGACAAAAACTTTATTTGCTCCGGGTGCTCCGATCAGAAGAGTTTCATCTTCGATTGCAAGTCCTGCACTATAATAGGAGTCTGTTTCATCAAATTCTTTGATTTGTCCCCAATTATTTGCTCCACCTTGATCTTTTTTGAATAAATAAGCCTTTGTCCAATTCTCACCAACGATTGCATAATCACCATCTATAGCAACAGTTTTTCCGAAATATGAACTACCACCAATCGGTGCAAGTTCGGTTTCTGTTATTGGACTCCAATCATCTCCTGAGCGAGCATAAATATACGCCTTGTGATGATAGTCAGCCCCAACAATTGCGTGATCATCATCAATATCAACTGCAACACCAAAATGCTTGTTGTTCACTCCATTTGACGGAGAGACTTCTGAATTTCTAACCCAACCGGTATTCCAAGAATCATCAATTCTTTTAAAAATATAAGCTGTTCCACCACTTGTCGAATTTCTGCCTTCGCCCCATTTTTCACCGACAATCATCCAATCTCCGCTCATTGCGGTACTCCATCCAAATCCTGTGTTTTCCCCTAATCCGCCAGTAACTTTGCTGATGCTGAATAAACTTGATACAAGAATTAGCGTTAATAGACTACTTAATAGCTTTTTCATTTTTCTCTCCTTTTTTTTAAATAATTCCTTTTAGTTCTGTTAATTTCAACGGATTTTGTATCTGTTGAAATTTTCCATTAGTTATGACCGATAAAGCGACATCAATAGCTTTATTAAGTGACAAAATTACTTTTGTATTCGGATAATTAGTATTAATGTATTTTACTAATCCGAGTTCTGAAATTTTAGTTATACTTAATAATGCTAAATCAAAATTTGATTTTGAAAGATATTTAATACAATTTCTATAAGAAGTGGAAGTAATTTGAGAATCAGAAAAAAAATCTCTTAATTCTTTAATTTGAAACTCATCCTTATTTACTAATAATATTTTCATTTCTTTCTCCAAATTTTTTATTTATATGATCGCAAATTTGATGCCAAACACGTAACTGGCTGATGTGCAAAGAGATAGAAAACACAAGAAATCTGTTGATAGTTAAGTTGCCAAATTCGGACAAAAAATAATTACATTTTCTCTATGAAAACCAACTAACAGCCTGTTATGTAAAGAAATAGCTTGAATTGTTAAATGTTTGTTAATCCGCCGATTTTGGGCATCTCGCCGATTTTGAACAAAAAAAGGAGAAGGTCGATAGTTTCAATAAACAATTTGTCTTAAAGTCAAGTTTGAAAGCCCCTCTTAATCTCCCATAGAAAGAGAGAAACCGGATAGGGGAAATTAAAGGGGATTAATATTTTGTGGCATTTCAAACTT
>JAOZMQ010000338.1 GCA_029934195.1 Candidatus Cloacimonadota bacterium
ATGCAAAATAATTAGAAGTAACCAAGATGGTTACATTCCCATTTATTATCCTGCTCATCTCGTTAATCCTGAAAACTTAACTCGTAAAACGAGTACGTTTTCCCGATTTTTTTTTTACTTTTCCTTTTCCAAAAACTGGGTGTCATACTTAAATCTATGAGTCAAGTGTCCTGAAATTTCTTTTTTTGTCGCTACTCTGTTATCTTGATCCCCTTTACCCAACGCTAACACATTGGGCTACAAAGATATCGCTTCTATGAAGCTATAAAATAAATAATTTCCCAATTAATCTTTCTTCATGAAATTCTGTTCTTCATGGTTAAAAAATTCTTTTTCGGTCAGATACTACTCAGATATTACTTCTTTTCGTATAAATATTTTTCTCTTACAATTCTAAAATCAACCGCTTCTTCTCTGTCAATTTGAAAGATATTCTTCAATATATCAAAAATTCCAACACCTTTAAATTTTTTCAGAACCATCAATTTATTTCCATCCCAACTCATTTTAACTATCAAATCTTTCATGTCGGAATTTCTAACTTTTCCTTTTCTTATTCGGGAAAATTTCCATGTATCAATTTCTTCATATTTTTTCAATTGCTTATCAATTAAATCAAAATATTCTTCTGTTGGTTTATAAGAAACTTGCTCGTACGTAAATTCCTTTTTTCTAATTGCTTTTGGCATATTATTGAATATTTTTTTTAATTCTATCTCTGGAGGGAAAACTTTTTGTAATTCACTTTCAATTTTTTCTTGTTCAATATATCGTTTTAAAGCAAAATCAAAAAATTCATTTTCACCTTCAACTCCTATGGATAGGGGCGAACTAAAGCTTACTTTTGGATGTTTATTAAATCCCTGTGTATATTCAATTGGTAATGATGTACTTCTCAATAAGCGATGAAGCATTCTAATATTATCAAGATGAGATACAAACCGTAATAATCCGCATTTTGAATAAAAAACGCGACAATAGCTCGGATTTGCACTGAATTGTTCTACATTATTTGTAGATGAATTAAAATCAGCAGAAGAAGCAAATTCATTTTGAATATTTGTGTTACAAACACCGCAATTTGTACATTTTTCGCGACAATCAGGAGAAGTTGCAATTTGTTGAGATTTTTTCCATTCATCAATCAAAAAATCTTCATTTATTAGATTATCAATATGTTGCCACGGTAATTTTTTTTCTAAAGGAATTGCAGATAAATATTCATCAAAATCAATCTTTTCTTTTAGAGCCGCTTTTTCCCATAAAGAAAAGTTAAAGTACTCATTCCAACCATCATAACAAGCTCCATTTCGATAAGCTGCATGAATCAATTTCCCGATATTTCTGTCTCCTCTTGTAATTACAGCTTCAAGAATGGAATTTTCTATTTCATGATATTTAATCTTTATAAATTTCTGTTTAGTAAAATATTTCTTAATAAAAATAGCTTTACTCAATAAGTTTTCTTTACTATCCATTTTTGCCCATTGAAAAGGCGTTGCCGGTTTAGGGATAAAAGGAGATAATGTAATATTAATTCTTAATCTCTTTTTTGAAATAGAAATTATTTTTTCTATTAAGTCAATGATACCATTAATATCTTCATCATTTTCAAAAGGAAGACCAATCATAAAGTACAATTTTATTAATTGCCACCCACTTTTTAGAGCAATATTAACTCCTTTGATAATATCATCTTCGCTTATATTTTTATTAATAATATCACGCAATCTTTGGCTTCCAGCTTCAGGAGCAATTGTTAGACCTTTTTGTCCCATTTTGCTGAGTAGATTTATTATTTCTTCATCAAGGCTATCTACTCGCAATGAAGGTAAAGACATTGTTGCTCTGTTTGATTTCAGGCGGTCATAAATTTCTGTCATCAATGGAATAATACAAGTATAATCACTTGAAGACAAAGAAATTAAAGCTGCTTCTTCCCAACCATATCGTTTTATCTCTCCTACAAGTTGATCGGCAATAAGTTCCGGAGCTTTCTCTCTTATAGGGCGATAAAAATATCCTGCATGACAAAAACGACAACCTCTTCCACAACCACGCATTATTTCGGCTACATATCTCTCATGAGTTGGTTGTATCCAAGGCACAAGTTGGTTATTATGCTGAAATTTCTGATTACCAAATTTGAGGAATTTCCTAATTGTAATTTTCTTGGGAGCGTTGTTTTTGGGAATAAGTTCACCGTCAATAAAATCATACAATGAAGGAATATACAATCCTTGAATTTCGCTCAGTTTGTGTAAAATTTCATTTCTCGATAGATGTTTATTTTTCTGATAACATTCTTTGATTTCAATAATTGCTTCTTCACCTTCTCCAATAAGAATAGCATCAAAAAAATCAGCAAGTGGTTCTGGATTAGCAATTGCCGGTCCTCCACCAATAACAAAAGGATGATTTATATTTCTATCTTTGCTATATAAAGGAATTTTAGCAAGATCAAGAATGTATAAAACATTTGTAAAATTCAATTCTGATTGAAGAGTAAAACCCAAAAAATCGAAATCTTTGAGTGCAATTTTACTCTCAATAGCAAATAACGGAATCTTGTTGTCCTTTAATATTTTCCCGAAATCCGGCCATGGAGCATAAGCTCTATCAGCTGTTGTGTCTTCTTCATTATTAAGTATAGAATATAAAATTTTGAGTCCAAGATGTGAAATTCCTACTTCATAAACATCTGGGAAAGCAAGACAAAAATTAACAGTATTTTCAGTTATTGGTTTATGGAAAGCATTCAATTCTCCATTTGTATATCGTGCAGGTTTCAAAACTTTTGGTAAATGTTTTTCGAATTCGACCGGTCTATATTTCATTTTAATTCCTTTTGTTTTCTTTCTTTTTCTTCTTTAACAAGTTCTGCTTGAGATTTTCTTAAATATTCAGGTTCCAAATCTGCAATCGAATCAAAATCAAATTCATAATGTTTATTTTCTAAATGAATAATTCCAATCATCGTTGATGCCAAAGGAATGTGCTGATTAATTAATCCTTCCGTATAAATAATTCTATTAATATCCAATTTTTCTTTGAATACTTGAAAGCCACTTCCTACAACACAAACTTCTCTGTCAATTTTTGAGAAAAAATTATCAGGTTTCGCATTTTGAGGCTCAATAATTACATTATAGTTTTCATCGTACAATGCTCCATAAATTTCTCCCATTTTGGCATCAATTAAACTGAGAATTGGTAAAGATGTACCATAAACATTATAAGCTATTATCTTCAATGAAGAAATTGGAACAAGAGGAATTTCCTTTCCAAAACACAATCCTTTTGCTGTTGCAAGACCAATTCGTAATCCGGTAAAGGAACCTGGTCCAATAGAAACAGCTATCAAATCAATATCATCGAGAGTCATTTTGCATTGTTTCAATGAGTAATCTATTTGGGGCATCAATCGTTCGGAATGAGTAATCCTAATATCAAGATAATTAATATTTACGATCATACCATTTTTTGAAATTGCAACACTTCCGGAACTTGATGAAGTCTCAATTGCTAAAATATTCATTTATTTTTTCTCCTATTTTTATAAACTTCCGAATGTGCGAAGCTCTTCAGAATGTAGCATTTTGAAATATACTCAACAGGAATTGGTTTTCCCTTTTGTGCAAGTAGGGATGCTTGCATTACGTAACTCAAACATCCTTGTTTGAGAGAAAAAGCACTTTCTTTAGAGTAAACCTGTTCATATTTAATCAACGCCCCAAGTATTAACTGCCTGTTCAGCAAGCCAATTTTGAAAATCATTAACATTGTGCATATTCC
>JAOZMQ010000339.1 GCA_029934195.1 Candidatus Cloacimonadota bacterium
CACAAGTAAATTTGTATTTTCAAATTTTCGAGGTATAACTATAATTATTTTGTTCCACCAATTCTTTTTTCCTTTACCCAACGCTAACGCATTGGGCTACAAAGATATCGCTTCTATGAAGCTGAAAAATAAATAACTTCCCAATTAATCTTTCTTCAAGGTTAAAAAATTCCTTTTCCGTTCAGATACTATGTATTAAAAATAGCAGTATAATATTAATTCGATTCAAATTTTTAATATTTTTTTCCGGCTTTAGTGTTAAAAAAATTGTCAAAAATCTTTTGATTTTGTAAAACTTCTGATTCATTAGAAATTTCATTAAAATAGAATTTATTATCTTCAGGAAATTTTTCAAGATGTTTACTAATCATTTTAGAACCATCACTAAATTGCATTTCCGGATGAAATTGAATTCCCCAAATTGGAAAATTTTTATACTGAATTGCTTGAATTTGGCATTTATTAGTAGATGCAATTATCTTAAAATCAGATGACAAATCAAAAACTTCATCATAATGTGAACAAATAGCAATAGGATTTTTGATCATAGAGAAAAGGAAATTAGATTCTATAGAAATATTTCTCCAACCTATTTCAGGAAATTCTGCTTTTCTACACTTTTGATTTCCCTCTAAGAATTTTACAAGCATTTGATGTCCATAACAAATGCCTAAAATTGCCTTGTTGTTATTGACAAAATGTGAAATAATGAAATTGATATAATCATCATTTTCATTTTTTTTTGATGCAGACAATTCTGATCCTGTTAAAAGTAAATGCGTAAAGTTATCCAATTTAGGGATTTGACCTTCTAAATGTAAAATTTCATACTGAATATTTAGATTGCTTGTAATTCTATTAGCAATAACATCATCAAAATATTGCTTTGGTTTTTCACCAATAATTAAATTATAAATCAATAACATAAATTCTCCTTATCTGCTATGACACACTAATATTGAAACCTATTATTCATAAAATAGAGATAGTTTAAGATATAAATTTTTATAAAGAACAATATTTCCCATCTATAATAAACAATTCAATATTTTAATCCTATTGAAATAACTTGGGAAAATTGTAAAGAAATTTGTTTTATTCTAATATTACTTTTAGTAAATCATACAATCCATTGCGAGTGTAATAGATTTATTTGCTTTATGTAAGTTAATAGCAAAATTGAGATTGAATAAATTAGGTTTTATTTCAGAAGATAAATCACAAGAATTCAATAAATTTTTCGTAATTGCAAAACTTTCGAGAGATGAAATATGGATTTCTTTTTCTTGTGCAATGAATTTATATGAAAGTGGTCCTGCTATTTTTGAAGCGGACAGTTCTGAAATTTCAGGGATATTAATTTTTATATTCTGCTCAGTAATTTCATTATAGAAAATTTGAGGAACAATAAATTGTTTTTCATTATTTAGATGTTGAATCATTAATTGAGGATAAAGGTCACTGTAGTGAAAATCTCCATGCAAAAAAAGAATTTTCTCATAATCGAATTCTTTTGAGATTTTTTGAATTTGTTGTAATAGATTTTTTTCTCTGGGGAATGTTTTGTAATTTTGCATTTTTTGACTGTCCGATAGAATGATAATTTCATAACGTTTTTCGTATTTAATCATCAAAGGCATTAAATCATTTTCTTTTTTTTCTATTATAAGAAGAGCTTCCTTTTTTTTATTTTTAAACATTTGTATTGAAGCAAGAACTATTTTTTGGGAAGAATTTCCATCTTTGATAGAAATGAATTTTTGAGAAATTATTTTAGCTTTCTGAGAAATAGCCGTTGTAAGAGAGCGAAACAGCATCTCTTCAATTTTATTGCAATCATTAAAACGATAACCGACATCTCTATATCTATGTTCAATATCATTTTCATTATAGTTTTTTTGATTTTCCATTCTTGGACTGTCAAAAAGGAGAATAGGTTTATCTAAAGATAAAAACTCATAAATTACAGAGGATAAATCTGTAAGTAAAATATCAGCAACATTCAAAAATTTACTAATGTCTGGATCCTCTGAATAATAGATATTTTTTGATTGTTCTGCATATTTTTTGTAATTTTTTTTCCACTCTAATAAAGCAACACCATGCAATTTGATGATAATATTAAAAAAAACTGGAATATACTTCCGCAAATCATAACCGATAAAGGGAATAAGACTAAATTCTGGATTGAAAGTTGGAGCAAATAGAATTGTTTTATTTCGTGAATCTAAATTCATTGAAGATAAAGTGAGATTTTCATTTTCCTTTTTTTTGTAAATTGAATCTAATTTTGGGATTCCGCTTACAAGAATATCTTTGGAAATAAATTTTTGCATTATTTCTTTATGAATTATTCCTGGAACACAAAGTAAATCTGCACAATTATCTCTAAACATTAATGGGGAATCTGTGTAAAAACTTCCTTTGGAAATTGTGCCATGACCAATATTGATTATTTTTCCTAAACCTTCCACTCTTTCGTAAATAGAATCAGCAATAAATGTAATATCAGGATCAAAATTAAATGGCTCTGAAACTAATTGAAACTCGTACTCTTTCAGATAGTTACAAACATAATCTACACGAGCACCTTTGCTAATGGAATTAATTCCTGATGGTGAATATTTTGTCGAAAATATACCAATTTTTCCCAAATCGTTAAAAGAAATATATTCGATAAGATTCTTAAACATGGCAATATGGAATTCTCTATCAAGAAAAAAAAGGAATTTTAAGTTTTTCATAAATTTCTTAACTCCATTAGAAATTTTTTAGCCATCTTTAAAAATGGTTCCGGATTATTTGGAACTTCAGAGGCTTGAATCATCAATTTTTCAATAAAGAAATTAATTATTTTTTTTTTGTTTTCTATTGAAGGTAAGTTACTAATATCTGGTAAAATATAGTTATATGGATAATTTTCTTTGATATAAAGTATAAGGTTAGCAACCGTTTGATTTCGGTATTTCAGATCATTACAAATTTGCGTTTCATGATGTCTTTTATAATATGTAAGTAGATTGGGCAATAATTTAAATTTGATATTTAAAGCATTTCTAATAATAAAATCAGTATCACCAAAATTGTATAATTTGCCATTATATAAGCCATTTTTAATAAAAACATTTTTATCAATAAAAGCTCCTGTATGAGGGATACCACCTATGGTTGTATGTGCAAAAAGATTGATTATTTTCCATCGCTCATCAAGTGAAAATTCAATGTAACGCCAAATTTTATTTGTCAGATTTTCTTTCTCGTCTGTAATCAATAATTTTGTAGGATAATAGTAATCATAATTTGGGAATTTCATAATATCATTTATTGCTGTTTTGACATAATTGTTGCTCAAAAAATCATCAGAATCCACAAATACAATGAATTTACCTGTAGCATTTTTAATACAAAAATTTTTGGTATCCCAGCAACGAGTATGTTTTTTTGTAAATATCTGTAATCGATTATCCTTAAAAGAATTTGCAATTTGAAGTGAATTATCTGTTGAACCATCATCTACAAGAATGATCTCAAGATTCTGATAAGTTTGTGAGAGGCAAGTTTTTAACATTTTCCCGAGATATTTTTCTCGATTATATACTGCCGTTACTATACTTACTTTTGGAATTAGATTTTTCATTTATCACTCGTTTTTATTATTTATAGAGATTATTTAACTTTGTTGGATGAGTTTGATATATGGGATAAAATTAGTGATGAAGATATTATTGATTTTGATAAAAATATTTTTAAATGGATTTGTATCTTGTAAAAATACCTAAAT
>JAOZMQ010000340.1 GCA_029934195.1 Candidatus Cloacimonadota bacterium
TTCAGGAACTTCTGTTCTTCATGGTTAAAAAGTCCTTTTCGTTCAGATACTAAATAGTATTTCAAGACTGTGACTTATGCATAATCCTAAAAAAGACTAAAGAATGGTTCATAAATTTATCTGTCAATAAATTAATGGAAGAAATTCTAATAATTGGAGGGACGACTATTCCACTCTATGCTACCTTATCAAAAAGCTTTTCTTTGAAAAATAATATAGAATGGAACAGCCTCTAAATGATCAAATTTTTAATTTGATATTTTTATTTGACATTATGAAATATTTTGTTAGGTTAATAATTAAAATTGAAATTGAGGAGAATAAAATGTTAAGAACAAATTTAAAGCATATCCAAAGTGAAGAAGAGTTTAATGAGATTATTAGTAGTAATGAGAATGTAATGATTTGTTGTGGTAGAATGGGACCAATGTGTCTTCCTGTTTATGATATTATGGAAAATCTTGAAGAAAAATATCAAAATGTGAAATTTTATGATTTAGATTTTGATACTCGACATGCACATGTTATTAGAAATCATGAGTTAGCTCAAAGATTTATGGGATTGCCTTTTACTTTCTATTATAAAAATGGGAAAGCAGTTCATGCAACTACAAGTATTCAGAATAAAAAACAAGTTAAATCTAATTTGGATAAATTCCTGAACTAAGAAATTTAAAGAATACTATTAATGAATAGTTAAGAATTAAGCTTTTACATATCAGCTACGAATTTTGTATTTTTTCAAAGTATTAAAGTTGCGAATACATTTATTAATGTTTTCTAACGCAGAAGAAATTCATAATTCAATGCTGATTTGTAAATGTAATTTATTATAGCGAACTTGTAGTATTTGAACAAAAAATCTTTTTTAACCGTAAAGAAAAGAGGTATTGAAGGATATGCAGATTGAAGCTTTATCAAAACTGATACTCTTTTCTTAAATTCAAACTATAGAGAAAATTATTAACTCATATAATGCAGTCCAATTATTGTTAATAAAATAACATAAAAGAAACTTATCTCTATGAATTTTATTACATAATTGTGAAATAAGAGGAAAAAATGGAAACAATACATTATGATGCAATAATCTTGGGAGCCGGAGCTGCAGGATTAACAGCTGGAATATATCTTTCTCGTGCAAAATTAAAGACGCTGATTATCAACGAAGGTTCTGTTGGTGGTCAGATGATTTTAACTCATGCTGTTGCTAATTATCCGGGAGTTTTGGAAACAAGCGGAAGAGATATTTCTTTAATAATGAAACAACAAGCAAAAAGTTTTGGTTGTGATATTGAATCAAATGTCGAAATTACAAAATTTGATTTATCTTCAAAAAAGAAAATGTTTGAAATTGATGATGATGAAATTTTTACATCAGATGTTGTAATTATTGCGACCGGTGGTAAACCAAGAAAAATTGGTGCTATAAACGAAGAAAAATTTAAAGGTATGGGAATATCTTATTGTGCTACTTGTGACGGTGATTTCTATACGGATAAAAATGTCATTGTTATTGGTGGTGGAAATTCAGCATTAGAAGAAGCTGTCTCCTTAACAAAGTGGGTGAAATCCATTACAATTATACATCAATTTAATGAGTTTCAAGCCAGTGAAATTGCTATTGAACAAGCTAAAAATAATAATAAAATCTCTTTTATTATGGAATCAGAAGTTAAAGAATTTCTCGGGTCAGAAAGTGTAGAAGGTGTGAGAATTGAAAATCAACAAACTGGTGAAATTAGTAATCTCAAAACAGATGGTGTTTTTATTTATGTTGGCTATACTCCAAATACAGATAGATTCAAAGGAATTATAAATATTAGTTCCAGAGATGAGATATTATCGGATGAAAATATGCAGACAAATATTGACAGTGTTTTTGTTGCCGGTGATGTAAGAAAGAAGAAATATAGACAAATAACAACAGCCGTCTCTGATGGAGCAATTGCCGCATTGAGTGCAATCGAATATTTACAAAAATAATTTACTTAAACGTAAATTCATCAAATAAAATTCAAGGAAAAAAAATGAAAACAGTAATTGTATTTAGTACCCCGACTTGTTCTTGGTGTAGAAAATTAAAGAGTTATTTAAGGGAGAATCGTATTCGTTATAAAGAGATTGATGTCTCAAAAGATAATAGAGCGGCACAGGATATGGTTAGAAAATCCGGACAAAGAGGTGTTCCACAAATGTGGATTAATAACCGACCTGTTGTTGGTTTTGATAAACAGAAAATTGACAAAATGTTAGAAATAAAATAAGGGGAGTTTGTAATGAAAAAATTATCTATTCTAATAATGGCAATTATACTAATAATGCCATTATTTGCAAAAAACAAAGTCAAACCAGAGCATTTAACTTTAGACACTTTTAAAGAGAAAGTTTTCGATTTTGAAAATGAAAAAATATGGAATTTTAAGGGCGAAATTCCAGCAATTATTGATTTCTATGCAGATTGGTGTGGTCCTTGTAAAATGGTAGCTCCAATAATGTCTGAATTAGCAGTGGATTTTGAAGGTAAAGTCAAAATCTATAAAATTGATACTGAAGATCAAAAAGAACTTGCCGCTGTTTTTGGAATTCAATCCATTCCTTCAATTTTATTTATTCCAATAGATGAGCAACCTCAAATGATAAGTGGTGCTTTACCAAAAGAAAATTTTGTTAAAATGATTGATGAAATCTTAAAAGTTAAAATTGATGAAAATAAATAAGACCACTATCCATAAACGATAGTATAATCATAAAAAGCATAAAATCCGATGAAAAAAAATGGATAAAATATTTTTATCTTCAACGAACAACTCCAACAACACTAATCGAAAGAAAGGCTAATGATTTGTTTATTAGAATTATGTGTTTGCAGGTAATGTGTGGTATATGTGGCGGAATCGGCAGATTCCACCCGAACAAACCAGCCAGAGGTTAAACCGGAAGGTTAAAGCCAAAAGCCACCGTCCGACAGAACCGCAGGCACTTTTGTTATACCTATTCTTTCACATCAATATCGTCATAAGTAAAATAAAGAAAAAATTAACATTCATTTAACAGTTCCTTAGCTTCTTCCGGTTTATTTAATATGGCTTCTCTCATACGAGATTTTTCTATTTCACCCTTTTTTGCTGATTTCCGTAAATTCTCAACCACACAATCAATTTCTTCATTTGACATATCTAAAGTAGCATTGATTTTACAATCAAACGGATCATTGAAATCTTTTGGAGAAGAAAACCATAATTGATTATTCTTGAGATTATCAATTAAATTATCGTCGGCTTTCATAAATTTATACAAATATCGAGGTACAATTTTAGATTCAACCAAGAAACAACTTGCTCTAAAATTCTTATCAGCCCAGCGAGGATCATTCTTGTAGATTTCTAATGATTTATTATTAATCAAATCTTAATCCCTCCCAATTCCTCCAAACTTATCTTCTCATAATCCTCTTTACTCAACCCAAACTCAGCGAGAACTTTATCAAATTCCGCATCCACAATTTTTAGTTCTTCATACGTTAAGTCATACAATTTATAAACCATCAAATCAATTTGGTTTTCAAGAGTTGTTGTATCTTCATCTTGCTCTTTCTTTTGTAGGATTTGATCAACAAGAATTTCAAATGGTTTTTGGTTTTCTTTTGGAATTTTTGGGATTGGGATTTTTACAATATTATTAGTTTTAAACTCGCCCTTTATACCACCTCCCATATAAAAGGTATTTAAACTAAAAAAAACAAATTTAGAATTTAATG
>JAOZMQ010000341.1 GCA_029934195.1 Candidatus Cloacimonadota bacterium
ACAATCAGGCTATTTAACCTTTAACAATCAGGCTGATTGTTCTACGATAGTAACATTTACAAAGAAAGTTCGTTGTTTTAATAAAAATATAAGGAGTATTACAATGTTTCCATTTTTCTTCGATCCCACATTTGTATTGATAATTCCAGTATTAATATTATCATTTTACGCCCAAAGCAAAATAAAATCCAATTACAAAAAATTCCATAAAGTCTTGTCTTCTTCCGGACTTTCCGGAGCAGAAGTTGCTCGAAAAATTCTTGACCGAAATGGATTATCAGATATTCAAATCAGAATGTCTGACGGACAATTAACAGATGCTTATGATCCGCGCGATAAGACAGTTAATCTTTCGAGAGATGTTTATGAAGGTCGCTCGATTTCTGCTTTAAGCATTGCTTCGCATGAGGTTGGTCACGCTTTACAAGATGCTGAAAAATATACGCCATTACTTTTGAGAGCGAATATTTTACCGGTTGCTAATTTAGGTTCAAAATTCGCATTTCCTCTTTTTATAATCGGTATGATTTTTAGTTTTTCTGCTTTGATGGATATTGGGATTATTCTTTTTGCAGGAGCTTTAATTTTCCATCTTGTAACACTTCCTGTAGAATTTAATGCTTCTAATAGAGCAATTGCACAATTAAAAAGTGGCTTTATTTATGATGAAACTGAAATAAAAGGCTGTAAAAAAGTATTGAATGCTGCTGCATTAACTTATGTTGCAGCGACACTTATGGCTCTCGTGAATCTGATTCGATTGCTTGTGCTTCGTGGTTCAAGAGATTAAGATTCTATGAATAATATTAAAGACATAAACAAAAATCCAGTAAAAGAACCAAAATTTATACTTGTAGAAAATTTAGGGAAACTGGCAAAAATTCTAAGATTTCTTGGATATGATGCTGTTTTGCATAAAAAAATAAATTTTATGACCTCTATCAGAATTGCGAATAAACAAAGAAGAATAATTCTAACAAGATCTAATAAACAGGCAAAATTGAAAAACTCTTTTCGCCGAATTATGTTAAAATCAGATCAACCTTTTGAGCAATTAAAAGAGCTTTCACATCTTTGTAATATCAGAGAAGAATTTCTTTTTTCTCGATGCACAATGTGTAATGATAAGTTGCAAGTTATTGATAAAGAAGAGATTAAAACTTCAATAAATAAATATGTTCTTGAAAATAATGATGAATTTAAAATCTGTAAATCTTGCGGAAGAATCTATTGGAAAGGAACTCATTATACAGATATTTTAAATTCTTTACAAATAACAATCTAATAAATTGACTTCAATTATTCACTTCATTTTTTTGGCTGAAATATTTTGAGATTAAAGAGGTAGTAATGAAAAAAGAACATAAAGCTCTTGCTCTGTTCTCCGGTGGATTAGATAGCTTATTAAGTGTTTTATATATGCAAAAATTAGGATATGAAATCATCCCTATTTTTTTTGAAACTCCATTTTTTACAGCAGAAAAACCTATGTATGCTGCAAAATTAGCTAAATTGGATTTGAAAGTTGTAAATGTAGAAAATATTTATTTGGAAATGTTAGTAGCTCCAAAATACGGATATGGCAAAAACTTCAATCCTTGTATTGATTGTCATGGATTTATGTTCAGAATTGCTGCTTCTAAAATGGAAGAATATGAGGCTGATTTTTTAATTTCCGGTGAAGTATTAGGACAACGCCCAATGTCACAGCGTTATGATGCTTTAAATTCCGTAAGAAAATTAAGTGGAGTTAAAGACTTGATTGTTAGACCTTTATGTCAGAAATTGCTTAAAGATACTTTGCCGATTACAGAAGGTTGGGTAGATAAATCTGAAATGCTTGATATTCAAGGACGTGGAAGGCACAGACAAATTGCACTTGCCAAAGAGCTTGGACTGACGGAATTCACGAATCCGGGGGGTGGATGCTCATTAACTGATAAAGGATACAGCCTTCGCTTAAAAGACTTGAATAATAATGGAATGTTGGATTTAGATTATATTAAATTTCTTAAATATGGACGACACTTCCGAATTAGTGAAAATACTAAATTAATTGTAGGACGGAAATCTACTGATAATAATGCAATGGCAGAAATTGTAACGACAGAAACAGTTTTGAAAGTTCTTGATATACCGGGACCAATGGGAATTATTAATTCAAAAAATCCTATTAGCGATGAAGATTTAAGAATTGCTGCTTCAATTGTGCTTCGGTTTACAGTAAAAGCCAATGATAAAGATGAAATCAGTTATGGGCTAAACTTTCAGCTTGAAAATAAAATTATTGTTGAAAAAATAGATCAATATGAATTAAAACAATATACTATCAATGTTCAAAAATAAGAGGATTCTATGAAAATAAAACAATTTATTTTATTAACCGGATATGAAACAAACACATACCTCGTTTGGGATGAAATTTCAAATGAAGCTATGCTAATTGATCCTTCTTTGCAGAGTAAAAAAGTGGAAAAATTTATTAAGGACAATAATCTTAAACTGAAATTTATCATAAATACTCACGGACATGGAGATCATATCGGGGGTAATAATTTTTTCAAAAAAGCATTTAATACGAAATTGTATATTCATAAACTTGATGCGGAAATGCTTTCTAATAATAAAAAAAATTTAAGTTCATTTATGGAAGATAAAATTGAAACATCCGTTCCAGATAAGACTTTGGAAGATAATGATGTCCTTTTTATTGGAAAATTAGAGGTCAAAATAATCCATACACCTGGTCATACAAAAGGTGGAATTTCAATTCTTGTAGGAAAATCTCTTTTTTCAGGAGACACGCTTTTTTCACATGGAATTGGTCGTTCAGATTTACCCGGAGGAAATTCAGCTGTTTTAATCAAATCTATTAAAGAGAAATTATTTTGTTTACAAGATGAAATCAAAGTTTATCCGGGGCATGGTTCTGCAACATTAATAGGAGATGAAAAAATTGAAAATCCTTTTGTTGGACTAATTTCAAGATTTTGAGATAATTAGTGCCTGAATAAAAAATAGTAAAGTAACCATCTTGGTTAAAAAATAGTAAAGTAACCATCTTGGTTACAAAATAATGAAAAATAGTAACGTAACCATCTTGGTTACTTGGTAAAGATACAAAGAGAATTATGCTACTGAGTGCAACAAAAAAGATATTCGATTTAGAAATTGACAAAAAAATAAATTACAAAGAGTTAGTTGTTTGGAGTTCTTATGAAACAAGTTAAAGAATTAGAAGAAAAATTAAAATCAGCAGACGAAAAAGAGCAAATAGATTTATTGTTGAGAATCTCTAAAATTTATCGCAGTTCTGACAATATTAAAGCTTTGGAATATGCTGAAAAAGCAAGACAACTTTCTATCAAAAACAATTTAGAACTTCAAAAAGCCAATTCTATGAGAACAATTTCATCTGTAAAACTTTCAATGGGTAAATATAATGAAGTTTTAAATTCTGCAAATAGAACTTTAGAAATATATAAGAAATTAGACAATATAAAAGGAATATGTTGGACTCTTTCTATTATCGGAAAATGTTATAAATCTCTCGGAAATTATAATAAGAGTCTCAAATATTTTTCAGAAGCTTTGGATATTGTCAAAAAGAATCCTAATGACGATCTTGAGATAAATCTCAATAATAGTCTTGGAACATTAAGCCTGACTCTAAGAAGATATAAAGAAGCGGAAGAATATCTTACAAAAAATAAGATTATATGTATAAAAAAGAAATATCAGTATTATTTA
>JAOZMQ010000342.1 GCA_029934195.1 Candidatus Cloacimonadota bacterium
TGTTCTGAACTTTTTCTAAATTTTCTTTTTTTTGTCGCTACTCTGTAGCTTAGTTCTCTTTTTATCTTTACCCAACGCTAACGCATTGGACTACAAAGATGTCGCTTTTATGAAGCTGAAAAAGAAATAATTTCCCAATTAATCTTTCTTTATAGTTAAAAAATTCCTTTTCGGTCAGATGCTAATTAGAAACTTTATCAATAAAAAAGAGACTTAAAACTTTTATTCCTTTTGGGTTTAAAATAAGCTCTTTATCAAGATGTTTTTCAATTGTTGCTGCAATTTGTTTTCGTTTTGTCATTGAATCATCAATTGAACCGATAGTCATTCCAAGACGCAAAATTTCAGGTTTAGAAGTAAAATCAATATATTCATTTCCCTGTTCACAATTAATATAGCAATTCTGTATGAATATCTTTCTGTGTCTTATATATAGTATTTGTTCACTTTTTATCGAAAATCTTGCATTATATTATCATATTTTTTTATGAAGTTAGCACAATTTGTAACGAATTATTTGTAAGAGTTTTTTTTCTAATGTCAATTAGCGATAAAACAAATTTTAGAGACAGTAATCCACTTCATCTCAATTGCCAATATCTATAGAACAAATTATGAATTCATACAGAATTGCTACTACTAATGCGACAAATTGTAGGTCAATCTTCCAGATTGACCTTGCGAACAAAGTGAGTATTATTTGAGTATTATTTGAGAATAGAATAAAAAAAACCGGTCAGAAATAATTCTGACCGGATAGTTTTTTAATTATTATTGCAGGCTTTTATTTTATAAAAACCTTTATTTTCACCTGTTAAAATATCCAAATAAAATTTCATTCCAATTTGCGGAAATACACCGGTTTGAATTAATTCAAATACAGTATTTGGGCTTAAAGAAGAATAAACTTCATAATAAGTGGCATTTGGCACTTCGTTCCAGCTCAATCTTATTCCGACATCTAAAGGGTTCAAAGTTACATTTTGTGGTGGAAGTACAAAAGAAGTATCAATATAGAAAGTTCCATTTTCGATGACAACCTCTTCGATTGTATTCAATAATACATTATATAGATTCAATTCGCAATCATCAGAAGCGGTTTCCAAAACATGAAATAACAATTTGATTAAAATTCCATCTTCTGAAATAGGTGCTGTATCGATTCCGACAAATTTAACAATACTTCCATTTTCAGCATAGTTTATTGTCCAATTTTCCGTTAAACAACCAGCAGAAGAAGTCCCCAAAAAATCTAAAACTGTCTCATCGAAAGAAAAATCAAATTCAAAACTGATACAATTTTTTCCGGCGATTGCAGTTGCAATAATCTCAACTTCAAAGTCGGTTCCGTTCGGTTCCATATAATTTCCAACAGAAAGCATTGTTTCGGTTGGAGCGTTGACAATTGTTACACTTCCACCAGAGAAATTACTTGTGGCAGTAGTATTGAACAAAGCTGATGAATAATCCAAAGTGGTAGTTCCATGATTAATTGCTTTGAATTTTACTTTGAGCAAAGTACCTTCGCCGATTAAACTTTGAGTAAAAATAGACACAATGTTTAAAGCATTTCCGGAAATTGCAGAATTGGTAATTCCATTTGTAGAAATTGTTCCATCTGAGATAATTTCCATGAATTGCAAATATGAATTATCAAAATTTAAAGAAATTTCATAGCTGATAATTCCCAAACCGGTTAAGCTTGAAGTATCCAAATTAACAATAAATTCATCATTCAAAACAACATTATTATCATTCATGCTCAATTGAATATCGGCAATATCCGCAAAGCAGAAAAGCGATTGAATCAACAGAATGATTAAAATAATTTTTTTCATTTTAACCGCCTATTTGAGAAGCAACATTTTCTTGTTTTCCGAAAAATCCTTTCCAATTTTAACTTTATAGAAATATACACCGGAAGCAGATTGTTCAGAATTATCATCTTTACCATTCCAGATTACATTATGATAGCCGGCTTCTTGTACTTCATTTAAGAGATTCTTTACCAATTGACCTTTCAAATTATAGATTCCAATGACAACCGGAGCTTCCGTTTTTACAGAATAATTGATCGTTGTGGTTGGATTAAAAGGATTTGGGAAATTTTGTGAAATTGAGTTTATAGCTGGTACAATTCCATCATCATTTGTTGGAGTTACGAGAATTGAAATAATTTGAGAACTTGCAATATCGTTGGCAGTTAATGAAATTTCCATCTCAGAATCTATCTCCGAACTGAAAGGAATATAACAAATTGTTCCGCTGGATTTTACCGGATTTGCAGAAGCTATTGCAAGGTGCAATCCGTTATCATCTGAATAATTATTGGTAAGATAATCTGAAATTTCTTTACTGAATTGAGGTTCTCCAAATTTGATTCCTTCAACATTTGGAAGATCAATATTACAACCAAAAAGTGAAGATAAATCATTGGAAGAAATTACGATTGCTTTATCCTGAATTTCACAAATAAGCTCACTTTCTTGTAAATCGCTTTTTCTACCGTTCTCTGCAGGGAAAACACTGATGTATCCTAAAAGATATTGCAAAATTAGAGAAGAATCATAAGCAAGAATATTTCCATCTCCGGAAACATCTGCACGAGAAATTCTCCAATCCACCCAAGGACGAGGATCCATTACAGGTAAAGGATCCATCATTATGGAATATTGTAAAATTAAAGCAGCATCATAGGCTTGAACCAAGTCATTTACATCCACATCTCCGTAAACTACATTATCGATAATTATTGAACCGAAAGTTCCCACCACGATTGTTCCGCCTTCGTTCATTACAGCATTTTCGATATTTACAAAAGTTGAAGTATCATGTTCAATTCCTGAGCCTGCAGTAAATTCCAAATTACACAAAGCTCCTTCACCGGAAAGTGCAGTTGCTCCGGCTGCTCCGATAATTACCAAACCGGCAGTGGAAGTATTGGCGTTTATGCTCCAACCGTTTGAAAGAGTTGCATCTGCATTTACACCGTTACAGGTGAGAATATTTGGGTCGTATGAGATAGAAATGTTATAGCTGAGAATATTTAATCCGTCCGTTGAGCTGACATTGAGCGGATAATTAAAGGTGGACATTATATTATGATGCTCGTTTACATTCATTGTGAGCATTATATCTGGATTTACAATTCCGCTTCCGTAAAGCTGAACTTCAGCAGCCGGCTGATTGAAAGCATTACTGTTGATAATCATTATACCCTCAAAAGTTCCAACTTCCGAAGGTGTGAAAATTACTTCCATCTGATAACTTTCTCCCGGAGCAACGGAAACATCAGTTGGATATTCTGTTCTGGATTCTGTGGGAATACTGAAAACTTCATTATCAAATTCCACTGAACTTATTTCAAGGTTATCTGTTCCGCTATTGAGAATTGAACAAAACCAAGAGCGAGATTCTCCGGCAATTGTTCCCAAGAAATTATGAAGACTAACCGGAAGCTGAAGTTCTGCGTGGCTGTTGGCATTCATATCAAAATAGAAAGCTCCCATATCTGCCACTGTTCCATCCGGATCTAATTCCATACTCGGATCTCCGGCATTGATGCACGGACTGTTTGCGGTGAGATGGTAATTATCGTTTGCTTCATCAAAGAAAAGCGGGTCTTCTGAAATATTACCATACGGATCGCAAGCTGTACCGTTGGCGTTTGTGTTTTGTCCGTTTAGCATTCCGGGGATATTGCCAGCAGATTGAACTGATTGGAAATTGTTGTGGGTTACGGTTGGGGT
>JAOZMQ010000343.1:0-2025 GCA_029934195.1 Candidatus Cloacimonadota bacterium
TGAGTGTGTCACTGTTTGGCAACTACAGTATCAAATAAGTTGCATTTAAACAAAGTCAGACTTAGTCTGGCGTAAATAAAGGAGAATACTATGTCTTATCAACTAAAAAAATCTTTCGCAGTTATCCCAAACGCTAACTACAATGTAAAAGTTGTAGAAGCAAACGAAATCAACGGGGATCATCCGCATTTTATGCTAAAATTACAACTGCAAGGTAGTAATTTTGCTAATCGTGTTATATTCCATCGTCTGTGGTTCTCTTCTGAGACGCCCGAGCTTGCTGATAAACTAATGAGTCTTGCGACTCAATGTTTTAACGTAAAAGTAAAAAACAATGAAATTGAAGCAGAAGCATTCATCGGATGCACTGGAAATGTTGCATTAGAGCAATATAGCTTTATTGGCAAAAATGGCGAAGAACAAATAAACAGTCGCATTGCAAGATATAACCTTGTATAAAACTGTTTATTTGCCCCGGCGAGAGTCGGGGCTGGTTTTAAAAATTAAACTTAAACTTAAAAGGAGAAAATTATGAAAGGAAATTAATCGCCTGAAATGGTATGGGCTGACAAGTCCAGTAGTCAAACAGAAAGACACAAAGCGATGGCGGAATCTGACCGCCAAGGGCAATGTAAATAACCTTAAAAGGCTCTTTGAGCCTTTTTTTTCCTCTTCGCTGGGTTAGTGATGGGGATTTTATTTTTTAATATAAGAAACATAAATAATTAAACAAAGGAGTTATTATGTATTACATAATTGATACGCTGGAACAACTTCGTAGCGAAGTCGAATACGACAGCTACGATTCTCAACAACAAGAAGCTTTAGATAAAAGCTTCAAGTTAATCGAAGAAGCACAAGATGTGCTTCTTAATGCAATAAAAATCAGCGATGCTAAAGCGCTGAAATTAAAAGAATATTCTGATCCTTTCAGACCATTCTAAAACTGGGAGCTATGCTCCCTTTTTTTTTCTGCAATGACTAATATTATATGCAACACCATCGGCGAAGGCTCGTCTCCGCGTATTTATTTAAAAACTATACAGACTTTCATCTCCACGAGCAAAATTACAGACGTATGTATTAACTACAACATCTAAAATTATACTGTGGGAAAATGCGTATCTCGGACGACCTCGATACGCTCAAAAGAAAGAAAGAAAGAGGGAAAGCGTGCTAAGCCGGACAGGAAGAACTAAGCCGTGCTGGGGAGACTGTGCAAGTTTATCAGATAACGCCCCAAGTGCTGGACCAAGTGAGAATTTACACATAATCAATTTTATGCGGTTCGTGAGTACACTCTCCCACATTCTCGGAGTACCTCGAATGTCGCATAAAATGTGATTATGTTAAATCCTCAAACACCATAAATTAAACCCCATAACTGAACCGACTTTATATATAAGGACGCGCGCGCATAAATAACACGCAGGGAATTCCCCTTTTTTTTTTAAGCAATTTTAAGGCAAATCTCAGACTGGTGTCGGTATTCTCAGATAACGCCCCAAAAATATGCTTTTTTCGTCCCTCAAAAAACACTTTCCTCGTCCCTCGCAAAGCCCAAATCGGAGGCAAAAAAAAGTCATAAGTCAGTTAAATGATTTTTTGAGACAAAGTTTAAAACTGGGTTTTTGCCCACTTTCGTTCATTTTTCCGAAAAACCGAAAAAACCAAAAACCCAAATTTCCTTCAAAATTCGTCAAAACCCGCCCACTTTGTGTCACCTGACCCATTTACCGACATTTTAGTGACACACCGAAAAGCGATTTTTTCGATTTTTTTTTTACCACTTAACCAGTTGATATGCAACTAGAAGCAACGAAAGCGAAAAAGCAGTTTGGGCAATTACCCACTTGTGTCGCTATTTTTGCGGTTTAAACAATAAAAAAAACAGTTATATATTTGGGCATATATTGCCCTATTTCTTTATTTTTTTTAATTTTTTCATATATAGTCAAAAGAGGTGACACAAGTGGGTTTTTGCCCAAGTGTTGGTAATCAACGACTTACGACTTAAGTCATAAA
>JAOZMQ010000343.1:2035-3748 GCA_029934195.1 Candidatus Cloacimonadota bacterium
TGCTATTTAATGACTTAACCCCAAACTCAAAAACACCCAAAAGCCATAACATCTTAGCAGAGAACCACTTGCTCCGATTTGCCCACTTCAAAAAACCGCCTGCCCACAAGTGACTAAGCCTTGGTTATTAGCGACTTACGACCGAAAACCGCAAATTCTCAAAAAGCCCCTAAAAACACTTACGACTTTTTTCTTTACGACTTTTTTTTAGCATAGAATATATTCATAATTGTGTGAGCAAAGTTGCAGAGCCAATTTCAGTTTAATTCAATTTAATTTCCCCTTTTTCTTTTCAAAAAAAAGCACCATACCTTAGGTAGGAAAGCCCAATGAAAGAAGGCAACCTAAGATACGGTGCGAGAAAAGCAAGCTAGAGCAACTTAAACCCTAGAAAACAAAACTCCCAACTACTTACCCAATTGATAAGTTTCTACTATCTCTCCATCGATTATAGAGTCATTTGGTATAATTCTTGAATCTGACACATCATTAATAAGTTTTTGAACTTCATTAACCGAGTGTTCGACTTTTATAGGAGAGTCCCAGTCCATAAATTTTCCGAGAGTAGTAGCCATAGGGGCGATATGTTGAGAAGAAGTGTTAGGATCTTTGAGTCTTTTGATAAGTATTTCGCAAAGGTCATGTTTATCGAACATAAATTCAGTAGCCATTTTGTTATTCATCTTTTGTTTCAGATAATAACCTCTATCGATGATGAAAGTATAACCGCTTTTAAAGAAAGAGTACACTTCGCCCTTTAGTTCGTTGTATTCTTTAGATTTAGTATCGATTTTGAAGTTTTTATCCTTCATATGTTCGATATAGATTTCGATTTGGCTTTTATCTCCATTAGCGAAATCTTGAGCCATATTTTCGAGGACCTCTGGGACTAGCGGTAAAGTGATATCCACGATTTTTTTAATAGAATCTGGCGAAGCCTTTGCGGATTTCATGCTAGTTATTTTAAATTTCTTTGAATTCAAGAAATTTTTTTCATTTAATTTTACATCAGTTTTCATTTGAACTCCTTTTTTTTTAATTTTCACCTGTGAGGAATATAGCATATAAGAAATAAAAGTCAAGTGTAAAGCCATATACTTTCAAAAAAATATTTTATGATTTCACTTCGTTCATCATTACTCCCACATTCATTTTATTTTATTTTCACTATACCACTAGGCGCAGATTATTCCCATTCTTATCCAGATGATAATTCCCCTACGCGATGCTAAAGTTTAATTTACTATGTAGATGTTTTATAATAAAATAAAACCATGTAAAAGTCCCCTTTAATTCGGGTTATGGTTTTATCGTCAAACAACAATATAACCCCCTCTCAGAGGGGAAGGAGAGCATTATGTGGGAAGCGATTGTAAGTGAAATAATAATAGTTAAGTAAGTAAGTAGAAAATTTAAACTGGGCACAGCCCAAAAACAAAAAAAGGAGAAAAAAAAATGACAAAATTAGAAGAAAGAATACTTGAAGGACACTCAAGTAAAGAAATGGTAAAAGCTGGTTATAAAGCACCAATGATAAAAAATGCAAGAAAACGCTTATTAAAAATTGGAGATTATAAACTAGATGCGAACAATCGCATCGTGCAAAAATAGGAGTTAAAAATGGAATATATTGATTATAAAGAATTAGAAGAATTAGAATTTCTTCTGGAGGAATTATATGAAAAAGAGTGACCAAGTATGCTGGTTAGCCCT
>JAOZMQ010000344.1 GCA_029934195.1 Candidatus Cloacimonadota bacterium
GTTCTGACTATTACTTGGAGAAAATCTCCTTTGGATATTGATAAAGAATATATAGGACATGCCTGGAAAAGTAGTATAGCTGACTATAGTAACAATACTATTAAACACATCGTTATTAAAAAAACAGATTAATTTATTCTTTTTATACATTCTAATGATTAATGTGGTAATTATACTAAAGAACAAGAAACTATAACTAATTACGAATTTAATCCGTATCTTCCAGAAACATAGGAAGATACGGATTCGTAAGTTTAACGAACTTCTAAGAAATTAATCTGTAGATTTTTGTTTTATCTCCACTTATAGAGACATCATATACTACTAATCCGGCTTTTTCAAGAGAAGATAGAGCTGAATTCAACCTTTGTGCAGATATATTATTATGAAGAGAACGATACAAATCTGTTTTTGTAACTTCTCTCTTACCGTTAATAATCTTCATAATTTTTTTTTCAAGTCCCATTTGTTCATTAGGAGATATGTTCTTGATAGTTGTTATTGCCTGTGCCATATAGAATGCTACTAGATATTTTGCTCTAAGTGCTTCTTCTTTTGATGCAGTTGTTTTTTCTGAAAGAACACATTCTAAAATAGTAAATTTTAAAAAATAGTCGGTTTGTAACCTACTGAAAATTGATTTTAAACCATTATCTACATCCAGATCCTCTATCAATTCATCACTCTCATAATAAAAATCTCTATAGATCTTTTCAAATTCAGAATCGAGTTCAATCACATTAGGTTCAAGTTTATAGATTCTGGAAAATACGCTATTAAGTTTCTCAACCTTATCTTCGTCTGGAAGAATAGGAATTGGAATTGACTTTACTTTCTTATTCTGAAAAGCAAATAAAAAACGAGCCATAAACCCAGAAGTAGCATCTCCTTTCTTAAGATTTTCCTTCAACCAGACAGGAGTTGAAGCAGTTGCAATACTAAAAATTGGATACTCCAAATTCTTTTTGCCTGTTGATTTGAAGTTAATTTTGTAACTGGAAGGAACGTCAAAAAAGTTAGTAAGTAATGATTTCATATCACAATTAAATCCTTTCTTAAGAAGTTCTAAGAAAGTCGCAACTTCCGAGTGTTCAATCACCCCATTTTTCTCTATTTCAAGAATCTCCATCAAAGAAGCGAGTGATGATCTTGAAGGTAACATAAAATTTCTATCCGGTGAATCGATATTACGTCTCTTCACGTTCATTAGCCCAATATCAAGAGAAGTTGTTTTTCTGCTTCTTGTACTCTCACCTAAAATTATTACCCAAAAATTAGGAAACATTTTTTTTGTCCCCCATGATATCCATCGAGAAAGAGAGATTGCAGATCCTAATGAGGCAAACAAAACTGTCAGAATGAATTTTGCTGGAGCTTCGGAACTATTGGCAAATGTCTCAATATATTGGCAATAAAAATCATTTAATTCTGTAAAGTCTACTTTTAATTCGCTACTAATGATCTTACTGATCATGTTAGATAATTTCATTTTGAACTCCTATTGTTGGGGGCATAAAAGCCCCCAAAAGATATTTACATATTGTCCACTAAGGAACTGATACTATTTTTAGAACTAATACTCTCTAAATCTTTTCTCTTTAATTCATGCTTACTCAATTTATTCTTTTTCATTAAAGATCGATTCTCATATTTTAAATAATTAATGATTTCTATAGTAAGGTCTTGATCATATACCTTTTTCATCTTATCAATAATTTCTTTTGTAAACTGGTTCATATGATACCTATATTGATCCTTTCCTGAAAAACCAAGCTTTATAGCAAAATTTTTCTGACTTTCCTTTTCAGATATCCGTATCATTTCAATCGGATTCTGTTCATTCAACTTATAATTCATTTTTATCTCCTTATAGATTAAATTTGTTCTTACCATCAAAAGTCATATTTTCAATCACTTCTCGTTGCTGATGAGGTTGTAAATTTCCATATGTTGTCAGTAGTAATCCAATTGTTTTGTGTCCAAATTGTTGACTTACAGCTTTAAATTCATGTGCATTCTGAACACTTTTCAATGCATTATTTGCACATGAATGCCTAAAGCAATGTGCTGAATATACCCGAACACCACACTGCTCAGATCTTTGCTTAATCATCTTATTCAAAGTAGTAGAACTTTTTATAAATTTTGCTTCAATTTTTGTTCTTTTCTTAAAAGAACCATTAGATTGCTCAAATTTCGTTCTTGGGAAAAGTGGATCACTATTAGAAAAACCAATTGTATATAAAGTCTTTATCCAATCATGGATATACTGAACTAAATCAGGATGAAATCTAAAACAACAAGTGTTAATCTCTTTCGTGAATTTTGTATTGACTCCATCAAGAGGAGATTGATTCAATTCTAATGATACTGGATCAATACTACCTAATTGTAAGGAACGCAAAGCTGCATTTCTAACCCCGAAACACATCAAAAATGCAATAATAGCCCGATCACGCTGATCAATTATGTTATTTATCTCAATCTTTTTGCAGAAATTGACAACAAATTCTAAAAAAGGGAAGTCTCTTCTTTTCGAGATCATCGACTCTGCGATTTGTTTGTTGCTTAAAGATAAATATGAAATCGTGTCCTGTTGGATTCTGCTCTTGTATCCGGGTTGCAGAGATAACCAAGTTAAAAACTGAGATATATCCCCAAGAATTCTTCGTATTATTTTTATACTAAGCAGTTTACCTTTTGTTTGATATGTTTTAATATCACTCTTGAGCTTTATTAATTTCTTAGGAGATATTTTTTTCAGGTCGCTTTTATATAGATTCCAAAATAAATTAAGCGAGTGAAGTTTTGAATCAATGGTCGTTTCTGCTAAACCCAATGCTTCTGTTAAATAGATGCTGTACTTTCTTAAAATTTTTTCGAACATATTACACCTCATTTTCCATACAAAGACTATTGTTCTTAGACTGGAAGTTTAAGGAGCAATTGTTACCGTTATACCGTAGTTCCACATTCTCCTTAAAAATCCACCCCTGATTAATCCATTTCTTAACAATTCTCTCAGAGCTGAATAAGTTCAATTCAGTTCCACAGCTAGTACAAAACCCATAAATTACAGATTTGTGATTAGCTTCTGATAAAAATTGTGGTAAAATTTCGGCTCTAATTTTTTCGATTTCTGATTTTTGTGGAGTCCGGTATTTTACACAATAAAATTGATTACCTTTCAACTTTTGCTTTTGATTTCTATTTCTCTTCTCAAGAAATGAATTCACTTCTTCACCTTTAAAAAGAATTGGATTTATAGCTCCAATAATAGGTTTTAATCCTTTATCTTGCCACGAACGAAAAGTCTTCACGCATATGCCGATTAGTTTTGCTGCTTCACTAGAACTATAGATCCTGTTCTTTTTTAAAGGTTGATATTTGTAGTGCTTCATAATCTACCATCCTTTTTTTGAGAAAGAATCGTTGTAGATACTTTCATTTCAATTTCAGCGTTGGATTTTACTTTGCAATTATTTAGAATCCAAGCATCAATCTCAGCAGTATTGAAAATTATCCGCTTACCTATTCGGTAATTTGGAACTTCCTGCTTTGACGTTTTCGTATAAAGTGAATTTTTGCTAATACAAATATAATTAGCACATTCGTCCAAACTCATCCATCCTTTGTTAAGACCTTTAAGATAATTTTTTATCTCTTGAAGATCATCCCTAATTTCTCTGTAACTTTCCATTTTTACTCCTTGTTGGTAAGTTTTTTTCTCTATACTTATTACTT
>JAOZMQ010000345.1 GCA_029934195.1 Candidatus Cloacimonadota bacterium
GTCCTTGTGCAGGTGGAGCTGTTTATTCTCCAGCGATTACAGATTTTGTTTTAATGGATAAAAAAAATAGCTATATGTTTATTACAGGTCCAAAAGTTGTAAAAACAGTCTTGAATGAGGATATTAGTACGGAAAAATTGGGTGGTGCTCAAATCCATGCCAGTAAGAGTGGAGTTACTCATTTTATTACAGATAATGAAGAAGAAACTCTTTTATTGATAAAGAAACTTGTAAGTTACATTCCTTCTAACAATTTAGAAGAACCTCCAGTAGTCGCAACAACTGATCCGGTTGAAAGACTTTGTTCAGATTTGAACAACATTATCCCAAGTAATCCAAATAAACCATATAATATACTTGATGTTATTCATAGTATTGTTGATGATAATGAATTTCTTGAAGTTGCAAGAAATTTTGCTCAAAATATTGTTGTAGGTTTTGCAAGATTTAACGGTCATAGTGCTGGAATTATCGCCAATCAACCAAAATATCTTGCCGGTTGTCTTGATATCAATGCTTCAAATAAAGCAGCACGGTTTGTTAGATTTTGCGATGCTTTTAATATTCCACTTGTTGTACTTGAAGATGTACCAGGATTTTTGCCAGGTTCAAATCAAGAACATAATGGAATCATTCGGCATGGAGCAAAATTAATTTATGCTTTTGCAGAAGCTACTGTTCCAAAAATTACATTAATTCTTAGAAAAGCTTATGGTGGTGCTTATTGCGTTATGAATAGCCGTCATATGAGAGCAGATTTAGTTTACGCTTGGCCTTCAGCAGAA
Organism: Candidatus Cloacimonadota bacterium; assembly: GCA_029934195.1. Lineage (GTDB taxonomy): Bacteria > Cloacimonadota > Cloacimonadia > Cloacimonadales > JAOZMQ01 > JAOZMQ01. Next base: position 786 of record JAOZMQ010000345.1, read on the forward strand.
ATTGCTGTAATGGGAGCAAAAGGGGCTGTGGAAATAATCTTCAGGAAAGATGCAAAAGGTTCTCCGGATCCTAAGAAATTCCTTGTAGAGAAAGAACAAGAATATTTAGATAATTTCGCTAATCCATATAATGCTGCAGAAAAAGGATACATTGATGCTGTTATTGAGCCAGCCATGTCACGAATTAGAATAGTCCGTGCTTTGGAAATGCTTGCTACAAAAAGGGATTCCAATCCTCCACGCAAGCATGGTAATATCCCATTATAGGATGTTGTTATGAAAAAATATCTGTTAATAATATCTCTATTGATTTTTTTTGGAACTCTAATTAGTGAAGAAATTTCAGTAGATAAAAATAAAACTCTATTAGAATTATCTTTAGAACATGAAGTACCGGTGAAAAAAATTATTGAGTATCTTGAATTACCGCAGAATGTAAATTTACAAAAAACACTAACAGAATTAAAGGTTCAATCAATAGATTTTCAAAACTGTATCAAAAGGTTTGAAGAAGAAAAGGTTTCTTATAGTTATGGAATTGTTGTTATTGGAATGCTGGTTGTCTTTTTTAGTTTGATTATTACTGGCTTTCTTATCGCTCAAATAGAGCATATTGGAAAATGGGAAAAAAGAGATGATAAAATAGAAAAAGAGAAAAAAGAAGAATTAACTACTGTACATACTGAGTACGCAAAAGTGACAGGGAAGATCTCTGAAGTAAGCACAAATGCTATAGTTGCTGCGATTACAGCTCTTCATTTACATAGAATGGAAGTTGAAGAAACAAATAAAATGATGCTTACAATGAAAAGAAATAGAATCAGTCTTTGGAAATCTTATGCGAAACTTAATGTACCAAATAGATCATTTCATTTAGAGAAAAGGAGTTAAAGTGAAAACCTATAAAATGAAGATTAACGGACAAAATTATGATGCAAAAATTATAGAATATACAGGAGAATCTGCCAAAGTTACTGTGAATGGTGTAGAATTTTTTGTAGAATTAGATATTGATTCTTCTACTACATCTAATTCTCCTAAAATTATAAGATCAGATAAAAGTGCTCCTGAAGTCTCATCAATAATAAAAGCTTCCGGTGATTCTTCTGGAAAAATAGAAGCTCCAATTCCCGGAATTATTGTATCTGTCAGTGTTAAATCTGGAGATAAAGTCAAAAGTGGTGACTTACTTGTAATTTTAGAAGCAATGAAAATGGAATCTGAAATAACGGCTCCAATTTCCGGTGTAATTAATAATATCTATGTTAAAGCCGGTGAATCAGTACAAGAGGCTCAAGTTCTTATTGAAATGACTCCTGATATTAGTGTTTCTCAACCTGTAGCTGTAAACAAAACAAAAAAGACATCTAAAAAAGTTCAAAAACCAATAAAGAAAGTAAGTGCTCCGAGAGTTTCATCTGCTGGAGGAGTTGTTGCTCCTATTCCCGGAATTATCATTGATATCAAAGTAAATGTCGGAGATATAATAAAAGTTGATGATGTTGTTGTTGTACTGGAAGCTATGAAAATGGAATCAGAGATTACTTCAGATTATTCTGGTAAAGTAAAAGCTATTAATGTAAAGAAAGGTGAATCTGTTCAGGAAAGCCAACTTTTAATTGAAGTAGGAGAATAAAATGTCGGAACTATTGAATTTTTTTGGAACGACAGGTATTGCTCAGTTTGAATGGAGCTTTTTGATAATGATTCTGGTTGGTTTATTTTTTGTATATCTCGGGATTGCAAAAGATTATGAACCACTCCTTCTTGTTCCTATTGGTTTTGGTATAATTTTAGGAAATTTACCCGGAACTCAAAATTATGGTGTTTATGCTACTGGCTCAGTAATGAATCAATTATATTACGGAGTAAAATTTGGCGTTTATCCTCCACTAATTTTTCTTGGTATTGGAGCAATGACAGATTTCTCAACTTTAATTGCAAACCCAAAACTGATTCTACTCGGTGCGGCAGCTCAATTTGGTATTTTTGCAACTTTTATAGGAGCAATATATTTAGGATTTTCAGTAACTGAAGCAGGGGCAATTGGTATTATTGGTGGGGCTGATGGACCTACATCAATATTTTTATCAACAAAATTAGCTCCTCATCTTGTTGGACCAATTGCGATTGCTGCTTATTCATATATGGCATTGGTACCGGTTATTCAACCTCCAATTATTAAATTACTTATTACCAAAAAAGAAAGAGTAATTAGAATGAAGACTCCACGAATTGTTACTAAAAGAGAAAAAATATTGTTTCCTATTGTCGGTTGTCTTATAACTATTATTATAGCACCTGGATCATCTGCTCTTCTTGGAATGCTTTTCTTTGGAAACCTTTTAAAAGAAAGTGGTCTAACTGATAGATTAGCTAAAACAGCAAGTAATGCTTTAATTGATATTGTTACTATCATTCTGGGTTTGTGTGTAGGTGCAAGTACTCAAGCTGATGTTTTTTTGAAATTAACTTCTATCCAAATCTTTGTTCTTGGAGCATTATCTTTTGGAGTTGCTACAGCTTCTGGTTTACTCTTTGCAAAGTTTATGAATCTATTTTTGAAAGAAAAAATCAATCCGATGATAGGAGCATCTGGAGTTTCAGCGGTTCCTGATAGTGCTCGGGTTGTTCACGTAGTTGGAAGAAAATACGATAAAAATAATTTCCTATTAATGCATGCAATGGCACCAAATGTTGCAGGTGTAATCGGTTCTGCTGTTGCTGCCGGGGTTCTTCTCGGAATTCTTGGTCAGTAAATCATTGCTATAAATTGTAAAGGTGTTGTTCTGCAACACCTTTTTTTTTGAGAAAAATTTCAAAACACTTGACCTCAATGATTTTTAAATGACCCCAGTTTCAAAAAATTAAAAATAAAGAAGGGCAGAAAAACGTACTCGTTTTAAACGTACTCGTTTTAAACGTACTCGTTTTAAACGTACCCGTTTTATTCCTC
>JAOZMQ010000346.1 GCA_029934195.1 Candidatus Cloacimonadota bacterium
TCACATTAAAATCTTCTTAGAAAATTGTGAAATTTTGTAACCGTAAGCTATTTAGAGAATTAGCGGGAAAAATATCTATGAGTTCAGGTGTTCTGCAGTTAAGGATACCGGAATTCATAGATTTTATTTTCTCATAGTTTTTTGGGAAAGGAAATATGAAAAAGACAGAAGTACATAGCGATAGCTTAAAAACTAAATTTTTACAGAAACTTCGTTTTTTTTTGTTTTCACCTCACACCCAGCTCAATTCACATTCATTTAAGGTCAAGAATTCTTGATGCAAAATATTGTAGAATAAACCATTAAAGATAATGGTTCTACAGTAAATTATTTCTTTTTATGTGAATTCAAAGTATCATGAATTAATTTAGAAAATTTTATCAAATTTATTGGTTTCCGGATAATTTCTCCAATTCCAATTTCTTTTAGAATAGATTCATCTACTACCTTATCTTTTCCAGATACAATTAAAAAAGGAATTTTCTTATTAATTTTTCGTACTTCACGTGCTAATTCGGTTCCTGTTAAATTTGGCATCGTATAATCAGAAATAATCAAATCAAAATGAGTTGGGTTCTCTTTAAAAACTTCTAATGCACTTAAACTATTATTAGTAATTGTTGCCTTATACCCCATTGTTTTCAAAGCTCTATCAATCATCAAAGTTATTGAAGTTTCATCATCGACTACAAGGATTGATTCATTGTTACCAAAAATTATTGAACCTGTTTCTTTTTCTAAATTTTCTTCAATTTTCACATCTAAAATCGGTAATAAGATTTCAAAAGTTGTTCCTTTACCAAGTTGGCTTGTGACACTAATATCTCCATCATGGCTTTCAATAATACCATTTACAACTGCCAATCCTAATCCTGTTCCTTTCCCGGCTTCTTTAGTTGTAAAAAAAGGATTAAATATTTGTTTTTGCGTTTCTATTGACATGCCAATACCAGTATCGCTTACAAAGATTTTATTATAATAACCGGGCTTGAGCTTAGGATATTTTTTAACGGTAATTCGATCTATCAAAACCTGATCAAGTTTAATAGATAAATCTCCTCCTTTCTCTTCCATTGCGTGATAAGCATTTGTACACAAGTTGACAAGGATTTGATGAATTTTAGTTGAATCGGCAAGTACTTTGCCACAATTGATAGCAATATCTGTTGAAATATTAATAGTTGTTGGAATTGTATGTCGCATCAATTTGATAACTTCTTTGATAATTGGTTGTAAGCAAACTGGTTTTCTTTCTTGTTCTTTTTGGCGACTATAGCTCATTAATTGCTGAATCAGATCTTTTGCTCTAAGTGAAGCTTTATAAATTTCATTAACATTTTCATAGATTGGATCTTGAGGTTTTGAAAGCATTTTAACAAGTTCAGAATATCCCATAATTGGCATTAGAATATTATTAAAGTCATGGGCAATACCTCCGGTAAGAGTTCCGATTGTCTCTAATTTTTGAGAATGCCTGATTTGCTTTTCAAGTAGAATCTTTGCCTTTTCTGTCTTTTTTTGTTCGGAAATATCTTCAATAATTCCGTCAATCCATAATAGATTATCATTTTTATCTTTAACTATTCGTGCTGAACATAACGCACAAAATTCATCCCCGTTTTTTCTTATAAGTATTAATTCTATTTTTCTTACAAAACCGTCTTTTTTTATCGATTTTATGAAACTATTTCGATTCTCTTGATTAGAGTAGATTGCAAGAATTGGAGTTTTTTGTAATTCTTCAAAAGAATCATAACCAAACATATCTATCATATATGAGTTTGCCATTAAAAATTTTCCGGGAGATTCTATGGTTGACCTATAAGCGGCAACCGGAAGATTTAAGAAGAAATTACTAAAATTTGCTTCACTTATTCGTAAAGCTTTTTCAGTTTGTTCCCGAATTTTCATTCCTATTTGAAGATTTTTCAGCATTTCGGTAGCTTCTTTTTGAGCTTTTTTCAGCTTATTCTCAGCATCTTTTTGTTCAGTTACATCAACATTATAACCTTGAAAACGTTTAAAACTTCCATCATCGAAATAAATTGGTGTAGAATAACTTATAAAATACCGGTATTCTCCATCATATCTTCGCAATCTAAATTGATTTGCATGAGCGGTTTTGTTTTTTAAATTAGTTTCCCAATTACTTAAAGCTCTTTCTGAATCATCCGGGTGTAACAAGCTTGACCAATTTTCTTGAAGACGAGGTTGAGTAGGATCTTGTCCAGTATATCGATACCATTCTTTATTGAGATAAGAATAAGTTTTTCCATCAAAAGCCCAAAGCTGAATTTTAGTTTCATCCAAAATTTCCTGAAAATCTTTTGTTCGAGCTTTAACAAGTTCTTCCAAATGTTCTTGATATTTCTGCAATTCTTTAGTTCTTTCTTCAATCAATATTTCTAATCTATCATGTGCTTCTTTCCAAATTTTTGCTTCTTTCTCTTTTTCTTTCAAATCAAATTGTAGTTGCAGTGAAGAACGAAGAGCCTCATTTCTATTATCTGATCTTTGCTGTTCCAATTTTCTAATTTCACGCCCTGTATCACAAGCTTGTTTGAAGTATTCCTGTTTGTATTCCAATTTCTCTTTTACTCGTAATCCTAAAAGTTGAAGTTTTATTGAATCACTTGTTTTACCAATTTCTAAAACTTGAGTTAAATATTTCTCTGAATTTTGAAAATCATTTAGTTCTAAATAAGTTGTAGCCATATTATATAAAAGATTACCATAAAACCAGTTATCTATATTATTCAGATTAATTAAAGAAAGACATTCATTAAAATTCTCTAATGCTAAATTATATTTTTTTTCGCTCGTAAGTAAACCACCAAGATTGTTAATAGAAATTAGTATTTGATTGGAATCATCATTTTTTTTCGCTACTTCATACGCTTGTTTAGTATATTTTGTAGATTTAGGATAATCCTTTTGTGCAAAGAATATGTTTCCTAAATTACTATATACTGAAAATAATTTCTTCGTTTCATTTTCTTCTAAATAGATTTTTTTGCATTCTAATAGAGATTTCTTTGCAGAGTCATAATCTTTTAATGCTAAATATAGAAAAGCAAATTCATTCAATATAATTGCTATTGATTTTTTATCTTCATTGTCCCTAGCAATATTTAAAGATTCAGAAAGTGAGTTAAAACTATTATTATAATCACCTATTCTTGAAGAACATTTGCCATTTATAAATAAAGACAAACAAATACCTTCTTGAAAATTAATTTCTCTAAAAAGTTTAAGACTCTCAAGAGATAATTCTCTACTTTTTTTATAGTCACCAGCAGTAAAATATGCAACAGCACAATATCTTATAGCTTCGGCTTCTTCTTTTTTAAGAGAGTATTTTATTGCAATTGCTTTTGCTCTTTCTGCAAAATTAATCGCTTTTGTAGTTTCTTTGTTTTGGAAAATATTAGAGATTTCCATTAATATTGGAATTTGCTCTTTTTCATCTATTACTTCAAGTTTGGCTAATAAATCTTCTACTTTCTTCATTATTCCTCCAAAAAAATGCTAATAACTATGCAGTAAATATTTTTACTCATTTTATGTCAACTTTGAAATATTTTATATAAAAGAATTGAAAAGTCGTTGTGTAGTTAGTACTTGAACAAAAACTAACTTTTCCTGAATTTTCTTTTTTTGTCGCTACTCTGTAGCTTAGTTCTCTTTTTTCTTTACCCAACGCTAACGCATTGGGCTACATAAATATCGCTTCTATGAA
>JAOZMQ010000347.1 GCA_029934195.1 Candidatus Cloacimonadota bacterium
TCTATTAATTTTTTCTTCATGATCTTCTGTCCTTCATGGTTAAAAAATCCTTTTTCGTTCAGATACTAGTTACATTCTGATTTCATTGCTTTGAAATGATTGTCAAACATTTTCGTGTATTTCTTAAAAAAACGTTTGACACAATTGAATTAGATCTTCAATTTTACAAAAGGTTAGGTTCTTAGTACAAACAATCCATTCAGATATAGATTTAATGCCAAGTGACACTGTCATAAAAACTCTCGATGGGAGGAATTATGGCTTTGACGCTAAATTCTAATTCTTTGGCAGATTTTGTTAGCCAAAGTTTAAATAGTACTTATAAAAGTATTGCTTCTTCAATTGAAAAATTATCAACTGGATTAAGAATCAATTCATTTGCAGACGATCCTGCCGGAGCTGCTGTTTCAAGTTTCATGCGGTCTGATATTGCAGGAATAAATCAAGCAATAAGAAATGCAGAAGATGGTGTTTCTCTTTTACAAACAGCTGAAGGTGGTATGAATGTAATTGACGAGAAACTTCTCCGTATGAAAGAACTTGCTGAACAGGCTGCAACAGGTACTTACACAAATAGTCAACGACTCATTATGCAATCAGAATTTACTCTAATGGGAGCAGAAATTGATAGAATTGCAGAAGAAACAACTTATAATTCGCTTCATTTATTGGATGGTAGTTTGAGTTCAGCTGCTACTTGGCAAAGTTCAGGTGGATGGACGGAGCCAAATGGAGGAATGAAAATTCAAGTTGGTTTAGGAAACTCACGTTCTGAAGACTATTACTATCTTACAATTGATGATGTCCGTACAACAAATTTATTCAATTCTGCAAGTATTTCCGTATCCACGCAAGCTGCAGCATCAACTGCTTTGAGTACAATAAATACAGCTATTATCAATAAAGATAATGCTTTGAGTTGGGTCGGAGCTCTACAAAACAGATTAGAAGGAACAATTGATGTTTTGGAAGCACAATCTGATAGCTTGACTAATGCCGAATCGGGAATTGTTGATGTGGATTATGCAAAAGAAATGACAAATTATATAAGCGAAATGGTTGTTGCACAAGCTGCAACTGCTATGCTTGCACAAGCGAATTTACTTCCTCAATTAATTCTTAATTTATTGAAATTTTAGTTGAATCTAAGAAAGTAAATGGTGACATTTATAATAACGGGAAAGTAGCCATCTTGGCTACTTTCTTAAAATGTAGCCAAGATGGTACTTTCCAAGAGGGCTATATTTATTTCAGCAATAAAGCTTTATGAATTTGGACATTTTGAGGAGAAGAGATTTGGAAAAAATATACTCCGGAAGCAACATCTTTAGAATTTCTATCTTTTCCATTCCAAGTAAATGAGTGCTGACCTTTTGATAGTTTTTCTGAAACAAGTTTCATAATTTTCTCTCCTTTGACATTATAAATTTGGATTGTTGTGAATAATTCTTTTGAGAGAGAAAAATTTATAGTAGTGTGTGGATTAAATGGATTTGGGAAAAGTCCTTTAAATTCGATATCAGAGCAATTAGAAATACTATTTTCATTTTCAAGAATGTATTGCATATAATTCCCATCATTAACTACAATATTGAATGACATCTCATTTGACATAGTATTTGAAAATTTCAATTTTAAAAACTCGCCAGAAATAGGAGTAGCTGACGCAAGAGCCAATTTATTCTCTGAATTTTCAAAAAGTAAATTTGTGTCAATATTTAGAATATCAGAAGTATAAGTTTCAATTTCTAAAGAATAAAGATTCTTATCGCTACTAAAAATAACTTCATCTTTATTCCGAATAATTGATATTTCACAATTACCAATTGATTTTCTATATCCTTGTACTGGAAATTCAGTAATAATTCCAATTGTATATTGAAGAATTAAAGCTGCATCAAAAGCCTGAATTGTATCATTTCCATCAACATCAGCAGCAGTTAATTGCCAATCTTCCCAATCTGATTGTAAACCAATTGAATATTGCAAAACCATAGAAGCATCAAAAGCTTGAATTAATTGATTCCCATCAATATCTCCATATAAAATGCTTGGCTCTTCATAAAACCAAATTCTTCTAACGAGGGTTGAATCAAGACAAAATGGATTTGCAAAACCTTCTTGATAATCTGCAATATTGTTTGTTCTTGCATATTCCCAATCATCAACAGGGTCTTGATAATGCCAAAGTTTCAAATTATCTTTTTGAATCAGAAAGAAGTTTTCATTTGCTGCTTCTTGATACATTGCATAAAAATAAAACATTGCACGAGCGGCATCGCCTTTATGAGCATCTCGCGGTTCAAAACAATCTACACCATCGTTTTCTTTTTCAGCCCATTCTTCAATAAAAGAAGTAGGTATAGTTCCTTGACTCTGAGATTCTCTATACCAATTATCTGTGTTTTGATCGGGAATATCGAGTAATGGATCATTGCCACGAGAAGAATTAACATTTGATTTACAGGGGAAAAGATGATGCATATCACTTTTTTGTGGTTCACTACCAGCTCCCATACTTTGTGGCCAAGTATGCTCACAATTTATTCCATTTTGATAAGCATAAGTTGATGGATCTTGTGATAAGTCCATTGTAATTGTATAGCCACAATAAACACCACTCAATTGGTTCCCCGGTTGCAAATCAATTTCACCGTATAAAATATCCCGGCTAACATCATAGCCAAGAGTAGAAGATGTTTTATAGTTATCTACAACATATTCTAAAAGTTGCTCGCCGTGTAAATTTTCACCAATTATTATCTGTGGTGGATCAGAAAAAAGCGAGAGTGTGATAAAAATTAGTGTACAAGTTAAAAAAAATAATTTCATGTTTTCTCCTTAAATAATATTGATTATCTCAATGAAAGATAGTTACTTTTAATATATAGAAAAAATTAATCTTACAAAACCAATTTAATTTTATATGTATTTTGTGCAATACAAAAAAACTTATTGCTAAATGAATCATCTTGTCGATTAAAATTTATAGAGATTATAATGTTATTACAGGAAATTATTGACAAAAAAAACAGTTTACAAACTTAAATTCAAAAAAAATCTGTATGAAAACTAAGGAGCTATCATGAAAAAAGAAAAAAGACCCAATTGGCATAAATATTTTCTCGAAATGTCATTTTTAGTCTCACAAAGATCTACTTGTTTACGCCGAAAAGTTGGTGCTGTTTTAGTCAAAAATAATCAAATAATTTCAACCGGATACAATGGAGCACCCAAAGGAGTTCCTCATTGTGCCGAAGTTGGTTGTCTCAGAGAAAGGTTACAGGTTCCTTCCGGAGAAAGACATGAGTTATGTAGAGGAGTTCACGCAGAACAAAATGCAATTATTCAAGCAGCAGTTAATGGAACTTCAATAAAAGATTCTGTACTTTTTTGCACGCATCATCCTTGCAGTATTTGTGCAAAAATAATTATCAATTCAGAAATTAGGCAAATAATTATCGCTAATGACTACCCTGATAAATTAGCAAAAGAAATGCTAAAAGATGCTGACCTTGAAATTTTTCTTTATAATATTGATAAAGACGAGCTTAAAAGAGTGTAAAAAAAAGGAATAACAGAGAGCTTTATCTATGATATTCATAACATAAATTGACTCTTTTTTAATTTTTTCTGATAGCGTGGAGGAATGTGGTTTAATTATATTCAGATGTAATTTTTTTGTTCTCGCTTCACATCCAATAAAATTCTAAAGATAATCGCACTCTTTCACAA
>JAOZMQ010000348.1 GCA_029934195.1 Candidatus Cloacimonadota bacterium
TGGTATGTTTGCTGTAAATGATATGAATCCTGGAATTATTACTGTTGGTTATATGGTAACTACACCTAGAACTGGTGCTGGTTCAATTATTGATCTTGAATTTGAATCAGTTGGAACAGGAGTAAGTGGACTTGAATTTGCTAACTTCTTATACAACACAACTCCTATTAATAATACAAATAATGGTATTGTATTAATTGGTTCATATCCAATTGAAGATGCTATTATTACAATAGACGATTATGTAATGGATGATCCGGGTGCTTTTGAAATTGAAGTTTTAACAACTCCTCTTTTTGAAGATCAAGGTGTTATCTCTTATCAATTCGATTTAGCATTTGATGCATCTGTAGTTGACTATGTTGGTTATGATATGACCGGAACTTTATCTGAAGGTGGTATGATGGCTGTCAATGCTAACACCCCTGGAATAATTACTGTTGGTCATATGAGAACTGTTGCAATGGAAGGTTCTTTACCTCTTGTTAAGCTTCAATTCAATAGTTTACTTGATAATAACTATTCAGCTCTTACAATAACAAACTTCCTTTATAATACTACTGAAGTTACGAACATCGAAAACGGATCAATTACTATTGGTACTTATGTTCCTCAAGATGGTTCAATTTCCGGTATTGTAACTGATGCTATTACAAATAATCCAATAGTTGGTGCTTCAGTAATCATTAATGGTATCACTGAAAACACAAATGCTAATGGTGAATATTCATTTGATGTTATTGCCGCAGGTTCTTATGATTGGACTGCTAATGCTACTTTATATGTTCAAGCAAATGGGCAAGTTAACGTTATTGCTGAACAAAATACTGTTCTCGATATCGAACTTCAGCCTTCATTTGGTTCACTTAGTGGTAACGTAACAGTTGATGGCGTTGCTTTCGAAAATGCTACAATTACTGTTGCTGGTTATGCTCCTGTTAATTCAGATGCTTCAGGTGATTATGTTGTAAATGACATCTTACCTGGTACTTATGATGTTGAATGTGTTGCAGGAAATGCTAATGAAACTGTTTCAGTTATAATTGAAGCAGATCAAAATACAGTTCAAAACTTTGTTTTAGAAACTATTATTCCTGTTCCTGAAAACGTTGTTGCTGAACTTCATGACTTCAATGAAATCTCTATTGATTGGGATGAACCTGCCGGACAAGGTGGAGTTATCACTTATGATGGTGGTTATGAAGGTAATGGAATTGGAACAGGAGCAGCTGCTACTTGGATGTCTGCTGCAAGATATACAGCAGATGAACTTGGTGCTCTCTATGGTCTCAGTCTTACAGAAATGAATTTCGTAATTACAGGTGGTGATTTCTCCGCTGTTACTGCAAAAGTATGGGAAGGTGGTTCATTCGGTAATCCTGGAACACTTATTTATGATGTTGATGTTACTGCAGAAATAGTTCAAGGTGACTATACATATCATACACTTACAACTCCTGTTCCATTAGTAACAGGTAATGAATATTGGGTTGGTTACGAAGTTGTTGCAACTGGAGATCATCCAGCTGGAACTGATGCTGGTCCTATGGTAGCTGACAAAGGTGCTTGGATGTATTTTAATAGTGCTTGGGACTTATTACCAAATATTGCTGCAGGCTTGGATTACAATTGGTGTATTGGTGGTACTGTAGCCGGAATGGACGGTATTGTTAATCATATCGGTGTTCAAAAAGAAATAGTAGAAGTTTTACCTGTTAATACAACTAATCTTCCTCTTGAAGCACATACTCATAAAGTTGCTACTACACTTTCAAGAGATCGTTCACTTGATGGATATAATATTTACGCTAACGGTGAGGTAATTGCATACGTTGTTTCCCCTACTACAGAATGGGAAGGTGGATTCGATAGTGGTTCTTATGACATTTCTGTTTCAGCAGTTTATACTACAAATGAATCAGAAGATGTATTTGCAGGTTCTTTTGACGTAGTTCTTTTCCCACCAACAAACTTGGAATATTCTATTAATAGTGGAAACGTTGTCCTTTCTTGGGATCCACCAGAAATAGTTGAACCAGGTGTTTTTGAAGATGATTTCGAAGCTTATAATGACTTCGCTCTTGAATTTGATCCTTGGATTCTTCATGATGTTGATGGCTCCGGTACTTATGGTTTCACAAATATTGACTTCCTTAATTCTGGATCTCCAATGTCTGCAATAATCTTCAATCCTTCACAGACAACTCCTCCAATGGAAGATCTTGTTGCGTTTAGTGGTGATAAAATGGCTGCATTCTTTGCATCAACTGCTCCACCAAACAACGATTGGATGATTGCTCCACAAACTGCTGTTGAAGCTGGTTATGAATTCTCATTCATGGCTAGATCATATACTGACCAATATGGTCTTGAAAGATTTAAAGTTGGTGTTTCAACTACAGGTTCAGATCCATCAGACTTTGACATAATTACTGCTGGTAGTTATGTAGAAGCTCCAACAGATTGGACTGAATTTTCTTATGATCTTTCAGCTTATGCTGGTCAAAACATTTATGTAGGAATTCAATGTGTATCTAATGACGCATTTATCCTCTTAGTAGATGATGTTAAAATTGGACCTGCTTCTCTTACTGCAAGAAATAATGTTGCAAGAAAAGATGTTGTAAATAATACAAGAAACACTATAGAAAAATCAGTTGTTATACCTGAAAATATTCTTGTTGATGGTGTTGAAGGTACTGGATATGCAACAAGTTCAAGAGATTACGAATCATATAATGTTTATAGAGATGGTACATTATTAGGAAATACAACAAACTTATTGTTTGTTGATACAAATGCTGTTCAAGGTGTTGTTTATAACTATGGTGTAACTGCACTTTATACAGGCAATTACAATTCAGCTCCAGCTGAAGTCTCAGTTGACAATGATAATCCAATGAATGCTCCGATAGTTACATCTCTTGGTTCTAACTATCCAAATCCATTCAATCCTACTACTACTATCAACTTCTCAAATGCTGTTGAAGGTAGAGTAACTATTGATATTTACAATATTCTTGGTCAAAAAGTTAGAACTCTTATCAATGAAGTGCTTCCTGCAAGTAATCATACTGTAAAATGGCATGGAACTGATGATAATAACAGAAATGTATCAAGTGGTATTTATTTCTATAAAATGAAAAATGGTGATTATACTTCAACTAAAAAAATGATTCTTCTCAAGTAAGAGAAAGACATTCTAATTGTTAGTTATAGTTACTAACTAATTAAATTAGCCGGATCTGTTTACACAGATTCGGCTTTTTTTTTACTTTAGTGCTTGAACGAAAAGGATTTTTAACGATGAAGCTAAAAAAGTTTTTGAAGAATGATTAATTGGAAAATTCATTAATTCTATAGCTTCGTAGAAGCGACATCTTTGTAGCCAAATGCGTTAGCGTTGGATAGAACTAAGCTACAGAGTAGTGGCATAAAAAGAAAATTTAGAGAAAGTTAGTTTTCGTTCAAGTACTACTTTAGTATTTTGGGAAATGGAAAATCAAACTTGCCTCACGACAGCCCATAAACTCGGTTAATGCTGGGACTTCGGTCTTTTTTGAAAATTGGGAAATCTTGTTATGATGAGCTATTTAGTATCTGAATGGAAAGGTGTCAATGGCAATTAAATCTGGTACAGTTTTGGCAACGAAAACTGGTACAGTAATCTTGTCCAAAAAAAAATAGACAGGAGTTATTGTGATAGGAGTCAAAATGTATTATACCGTAGA
>JAOZMQ010000349.1 GCA_029934195.1 Candidatus Cloacimonadota bacterium
ATTTTTGCAAGCCATTAAAATATTATGAGCAGGAAATTACTTTAGACCCTTATTTTATCGGAGAATATATTAACAAAAATGTATTAGTATATCCAGAAAATTATAGAAAATATATTTCAGATATTGGTTTAAAGGATAAAGATGAATTTAATGTTTTTATACCAAATAAATATTTATACAATACTATCGAAAATAGAGAAAGATTAGTACATGGACTTTTAGGAAATCGTAACAATTATCATCCACGCAAAGGAATTTATACTACTAAATCTAAACAATTGAAAGATGATATTTGCGATTTAGTTAGAGGACTTGGAGGAAGAGTTACATTTACATTAGATTCAAATCAAAAATATAATATTCGTTTCAATTTTACATCTCATAAAAAATTCATAACAAGTATTGAAAAATTAGATAAACAAGAAGAAATGCAATGTATTTCTGTTAGTGCTAAAAATGGTTTATATATTACAGATGGTTATAATGTAACTCATAATACTTCATTCATTACTCAAATAGCCACAACCTATGCTATAAACGGTAAGAATGTACTTGTTATTAGTTTAGAAATGGGTAAAGAAGAAATGGAGCATAAAGTTTTTTGTATGACTCAAAGAATATCGGAGGAATCATATCGTAAACTTGAAATGGCTAAGAAACTTGAATGTATAGATGAATTTGAAAAAATGGTAATTAAAGAAAATCTTGATTTAACCTTTGACGACAGTTCATTAAACCTTGAACAAGCTATTGCAACAATTAAAACTCAAATGAAAATAAAGCCATTAGATATTGTCTTTATTGATTATTTACAATTAATTGAAAGCGATGCCTCTAAAAAGAATGATTCAAGAAATAATGAAGTTTCAAGAATCTCCCGTAGGTTGAAAATGCTTGCTACAGAGCTAAATATTCCTATTGTTCCACTTTCTCAATTGAATAGAGGAGTTGAGCAGAGAGAAAATAAAAGACCTGTATTAAGTGATTTGAGGTCATCAGGAAGTATAGAACAAGATGCTTCTACTGTAATTTTTCTTTATAGAGATGATTATTATTATGATAATGTTAAAGAACCAAATGTTGTAGAAGTTATTGTTGCTAAGAATAGACACGGTGCAACTGGAACAGAGAAATTAGATTGGATTCCAGAATTTACAACTTTTATGTCACAGAAGAAGAAATATGAATAATCAAACATTAGAATATTATAGAAAATATGGTAAGAATAAGTTAAAGATAACAATGTTCGACCACATTTATTTGATGTTTATTGCAAATTCTTTAAGCAAAAAAGAAAGACAAATGAGAGAAGTTATTCTTTTTGCTAAAGGAAAACCATCATTAAAAGTGGTTAGATTGGATTTAATGAATAAACCTGTAGAAAAAATATTTAACTTATTTAAGAACAAAAAAGTATTTACAAATGATACTATTAAATTAAAAGCATATTTTTATGAAGTATTATTTTTAAATGGATTAGTTGAAATAATTAAATCATCAGAGTTTAAAGGAGTTAGTAAAATGAAAGGTGCAAGTAAATTTCCATTGCTTGATTGTAATGGTACTGAACTAAAAGAAGGAGACAATTTAGAACATTGTTTTTACTCCTACAATCCATCTAAATTTCCAGAAGGTAAGATTAGATTGATTGATGGAGTTTATGGCGTACAATGGGGTAATGAAGCAGTTTCATTCGGAGTACAATTTAATAGACATTTAAAGAAGGAGGAAGTAAGATGAAAAAAAGAGAGTTTAATAAACACCTTAATTCTTGTTGCAATAAGAAAAAAGGTATCAAGAAAATAGATTGGAATAAAATTAAAGAATTACCAGATAATGTAAAAAATCAAATGGCAATGTTTATTGTAAAAGAAGGTGGAATTTTATTTACTCCTTTTATTACAAAGCAATTAGATATGTCTTGGTTGAGAGCAATGGGTTATCTATATCAAACAACAGTAAATGATGTCAAAGGATATTGTTTGTCTAAAGATTTTAAGGAAAACTAAAATGATTAATGCAAAGAAAGAATTGTTAGAAAAATTAGAAGAATTAGAGAGAGTAGAAACGAATATTGAATGTATAAAAATAATTTACGATAGAAGTGAAATTAGTAAAACAAATAAAACTTTTATTCTAAAAAAAGGATTTACTAAATCTGATTATGAAATATTTTTATCACAATTGGATTTTAATTATGATAATGATTATGGCGGTCAAAAACTATTTGGAACTGTTTGGTTTAAAGATAAAACTTGGTTGGAAAGAAAAGAGTATGAAAGTTCTGAATGGTGGGAACACAAAGAAAGACCAATAATACCAAAAGATTTAATTTAATAAAAATAAAAGGAGTAAACTATGTCATTTAAAGAAGCAATAAAAGTAATTAAAGGTTTTCCTATCTTTTCTTTACTTACAAAAGGACAATCAGCAAAATTACTTACTTGGGTTTTATTTAGAAATAAGAAACTAATACTATTTGCACAAGAATTAGAAAGTAATCATTATCCTTTCTATGCTTTCTATATTGCAGATAATCATTTAAGGTAATATTAATGAAGTTTAATAAAGATAATGTTGAATATTTTATTGGCATTGATACTGGTTTGTACGGAGCAATAACCATTATAGATAAAGATGGCGATGTTCTTGAAATTAGAGATATGCCAATAGATGATGAAGGTCAAGTTGATGAAAAAGAAATTAAAACAATTCTTTCTAATTATCCAATAGAAAAAATATTAGTTGCTTATGAAAAATGTCAATTTGATTCAAAGAAAGCAAAAAACAGAATTGCTTTTTACTTCGGACAAAACTATAGAGCAGTTATAACAACACTTAAAATAATAGAAGTTTTTTATCTTGGAGTAGCACCTGTAACTTGGCAAACAGAATACTCTTTAATTGGTAGAGGTAAAATTGAAAGTGTTGTTGTTGCTTCTCAATTATGTAAGAAAATGAAAGGAGTATTTATTACTTCTTCAAAATCAGGTAAAAAGAAATATTACGATGGCAGAGCTGAATCTTATTTAATAGCAGAATATGCAAGAAGAAGAACTTACGGAATTGTACAAAAGAAAGTAAAAAGTCAAAAGAATATTAAAATATACGGAGGTGATTTTGATTAGTAAATTATGGGAAGAATACGGTAAAAAAGCAATAAAAACACAAGCAGATTTAGATGTAGAAAGTTTATTTAAATATAATACTTTAAAACTAATATCAGAGCTTGGAGAGGTTTTAGGAGAACTTGTAAAGCTTGAATTTCATTCAGAGTCTAAAAATACAGAAAAATTAATAGATGAGCTTGGTGATTGTTTTTGGTACATTAATGCAATCTATTCAAATAATGATATTAAAATGAAGAAGAAAGTAGGTATTTATCTTCCTCTATATTCAAGCTTAATTGTAACCTCAATGGATAGAGCTTGTAAACTTGCACAAATAAATCCAAGATACTCAATGCAATATGATAAAAAAGAATTACTTGATGATATTTTTAGCAGATTAATAGTAGTAATAGATATAAATAAACTATCATTTAAAGAAATACTTGAGCACAATCTTGAAAAAATAGAAAAAAGACACGGTACTCACTATAATGGTAAAAATTTTTATGAAAAGTAAAAAAGATGTTGACAAGTTAATTGAAGTAAAATAAAGTAAATTAAAATTAAGGAGTTAGAAAAGCAATGATTTTAAATAGACTTGGAAATAAAAGGAGAATAGC
>JAOZMQ010000350.1 GCA_029934195.1 Candidatus Cloacimonadota bacterium
GAAAAAATAACATAATAGTATCTGAACGGAAAGGATTTTCAACCATGAAGAACAGCGATTCTTGAAAAAAATGTTTCGTTAAAAAAATACAAAAATATTAGAGATAAGATACTAAAAGCCACTTTTACGAGTGGTTTTTTTTATGAAATAATCGTATCTTTTAAATAATTTTTATCATCACGTTCAGGATAATCAATAATAGAATGTAGTCCGCGACTCTCTTTTCTTGAAAGAGCAGAACGAATGATAATACTTGCTACAATTGCCAGATTTCTAGTTTCTATAACCTCTGGTCTAACAGGATTATGCTGATAAAAATTATTAATTTCATTGTATATATTGAAAATTCTATCTGCAGCGTATTTTAATAATCTGCGTGACCTTTTTATGCCAACATATCCTTGCATAATTGTATTAATTATTTCCCGATTATGAGAAATAACTACCCATTCGTTTTCATTGAAATTTCCAACATTTTGCCATTCGGGTATTTTAGGAAAATTTACTTCTTCAGTGTTTAAAGGATGATTCCCAGCACGCATTGAAATAACAAGTGCTTCTAAAAGAGAATTCGAGGCTAATCTATTTGCACCATGCAACCCTGTACAAGCTACTTCGCCGGAAGCAAATAAATTTTTTATGTCTGTCATTCCATCCACTGTTGCAAGAACACCTCCACAAAAATAATGGGCAGCTGGAACAATTGGAATAGGTTCTTTGGTAAAATCAATTCCATATTCTTTACATTTTTTATTTACATAAGGAAAATGATTTTTAAGCTTATCGTGATCGATTTTTGTAGCATCAAGATAGAGGCATTTTTTCCCACTTACTCTTAATTCATGCTCAATTGCTCTTGCGACAACATCACGAGGTGCAAGGCATTTTTTAGGATGGTATTTTTCCATAAAAGTTGAACCGTCTGCGAGTTTAAGAATTGCTCCTTCTCCTCTCAAAGCTTCTGTAACAAGAAAGGTTTTTCCTTCGGGACTATAAAATGCGGTTGGATGAAATTGAACAAACTCCATATTTGCTATTCGTGCTCCTGCGAGTTTAGCCATTGCATAGCCATCTCCGGTTGCGATATCTGGATTCGTACTATTAGCATAAACTTGTCCACCACCTCCGGTAGATAGCATTGTTTTTTTTGCTCTAAAAATAGCAATATCCCCAGTCTTTTGATCTAAGACATAAGCTCCCCAACATGTACGGTTTGGAATAAATTCTTCATTTTGCAGAATATGATGTTGAGTTATTAGGTCAATGGCAAGATGGTCTTCAAATATAGATATATTATCGTTTTCTTTACAATTTTGGATTAAAGCAATCATTATTTCATGACCTGTAGAATCAGCTGCATGAGCAATTCTATGATGTGAATGTCCACCTTCCTTAGTAAGTGATAAATTCTCAAAACTATAATTTCTATGAATATTTTTCTTTGTAAATTTAGTTCCTAATTCAATTAAATACTGCATGCCTTTTGGACCTTCTTCGACAATTTTACGGATGACATTTTTTTTACCAATCTCACCACCTACAATAAATGTATCATTTACATGCTCAGTAAAAGAATCTTCTTTATTAAGGACGACAGCCATTCCCCCTTGTGCATAATCTGTTGTGCAATTATATATCTTTTTTTTAGTTACAATAGCTACTTTTCCATATTTTGAAACTTGAAGAGCATAAACTAATCCAGCTATTCCACTTCCAATAACGAGAAAATCAAAATTTTTCATAATAAGACCTTGATATTTTTTTTACACACTTTTTTTGCTGAAATTTACGTCAACTGGATTTTTTTATTGTATTTTTTTTACGGACCAACTTCCGAAGTGTTGAAACCTTCAGAAGTTGGTCAGTAAAAAAAAAGAAAAACACAATAGTTTTGTAAATTATTCTTGACTATTATTCTTGTATAAGTAGAAGATGACTATCAATAATAATGTCTGCGATGTTTATTTTTTGTAATAGGTTGATATCTATGTAAATAGACGTATTTTTTATTGTATCTTTAGTAAGTAAATTTTTAAGATATTTTTAAAAAAAGAATATAATATTGTTCTTTTTTGTATAGTTAATGATAAAATTTAAAAAAATAATATAAGAAAAAAAGGAGTTGTTATGAAAACGAATTCCAAAGTCGTTTTGTTCTTTTGGTTTGTTTTTGCTATTTCATCCGCTTTTGCTGATGGAATAATTGGACAAATATTACCACCTTCAGGTCTTAGTGTTAGTGTTGTTGATGATACATTAACATTCTTGGTTGAAAATTCTGTTTCTGGAATTAATCAAGAGGATTGGGATTTTACTGTCGATGTAAACAACAATGGTTATAGTGTGAGTAATGATCAGATTGTTCATTATCTTTATGATAATGGATACTATCAATTTAAGTTAAGAGTTGATATGTGGGCTATACTTGATGATATAGTTAATCAGAATCAATCTGAAGACTTTCAAGCTACTATGAATATTTCTGTTGATGACGGAAATGGTAATACCGGTACAGGAAACTTTTCTTTCACTGTAGAAATACGAGAGCGTTTTATCCGTTATATTCAGTTAAGTAGTTCTAATTCAATTGATTGTGATGGGTTGGATGATTCTCTTGCTAATTGGGTAATGCTTACTGACGGATTTGTTGGTGATGGCAATATTGATATAGAAGTATCTTACCTTATAGATATGTATCCAGATCCTACTGACAATGTTACACAATATGTTAATTTCAAATTTTTTAATGACGCTGGAACTCAAATTGGTGAAACTTATTCGGCAGATGAAATAATTGAAGGTGTAGGTTCAGGTACACCGCCTCCACCAGTTCCAATTTATGAAGTTTGGACTGCATCTCTATCTCTTGAAAATTTTAACGTTTCAAATTTGGGAGGAAATTCTCTTAGAACAGTTGTTGAAATCGGGTTAAAATCAGGTAATGAAAAGATCTCAATGCATACAAGAACATTGGAGACTGTTATTGATAATACCGCTCCGACTCTAACTGAGTTCTTTTTTTATGATATTAATGGAAACATTGATGAAATAATTACAGGTAATGACTATACTCTTCGTATTACAGGTGAAGCTGATGATTTGTCTGGAATTGATTCTTTAATTTATAAATATAGAGAAGAAACTGATCCAGCGAATGAGTGGGTTGAAATTGCCGCTATCGCCTACGATCCAATTAATACAGACTATTCTTATACAATACCAACAACTTTTGAATGGGGTGCAAACTATGATTTTAGTGTCACTTTAATTGATTCTTGTCATAATTTAAGCACTTTTTCTTCTACTACCCAGCCAATAGTTAATGATTCTGTAGCTGTAGGAAATCTTGCAATAACTGATGTTTCTGTAGATGGTAATTCTGTCGATGAAACCATTCATCTACACGGAGATATTGTTATTGATGCTTCTGTTACGGATTTTGAAAACCTTGCGTATGTAGGATTATTTTACAAAGAGACCTCAGCTGTCGATTGGATTTTTGCTGACTTTGTCGAAGTTTCTCAAGGAAGTGCTTCTTTTATTTTTGATACTTCTTCTCTTAATGGAGACTATGAAATTGGTATTACTCCTTATACATATAATCATGGAGCAAATGAATATCTTCCTACAAATGATACTTGGAAAAGATCTCTATTTTTTGATAATGTGATGAATTTTACTATTTCAAACCCAGTTTTTTCAGGGGAAAATATTGGG
>JAOZMQ010000351.1 GCA_029934195.1 Candidatus Cloacimonadota bacterium
TCAAAGAATATTAATGATGCTGGAATATAATATTGAATTAATTCCTTAACTTAATTAGTAGAATTGATAGCAGTTTGGTATAAACTCACAAATTTCTACAACCTTGATGTAATAATTTCAGTAGGTTACAGAGTAAAATCTCATCGAGGAGTTCATTTTCGTAAATGGTCAACAGCACTTATCAAAGAGTATTTGATAAAAGGGTCTGCAATGAACGATTATTTTCTGAGAAAGCACATTCCGAATATAACAAGTATAAAGAAAAAATTAAAAATAGCATTACTCAAGTTGAAAAAGATTTCATAAAGCAAATTGAAAATAAAATAGACAACTTTGAATGATTAATAAAATAGGCGATGATACAATAATTATGATAAAGAGGTATTAAAATGAGCAATCAAAACGGAAAAGGAATTCTTTTTTTCACAATATTTTTCATTTTATTATTAGTTGTTCTTGGATTTGTTGCAATGAAGTATGATGAATCAGTTAAGAAAAATGAAGAAATTACTAATTATTTCAATAATGCCACAAATATAATTGGCGAAATTCAGGATAGTTTATCTTCTATTGAATCCGAAAAAATGATTTTAGAAAAAATTTCGAGGAATATTGAATTGGGCTCAGATTCAGGAGATAATAAAACAAAAATGTTAAACAGTATTTCTGATATTGGTGAAAATATAGATTTCTATAAAAAGAAAATAGAAGATTTGGAAGCTGAGCTTAAACATAAAGACATTAAAATTACCGGTTTAGAAAAACTTCTTTCAAATTTAAAGAAATCCATTGCTTTGCGTGAAATTACAATCTCACAGATGGAAACTCAGATTGATTCGTTGCAAATTGTTATCACTGGTTTAGAAGATGATATAAAATTTGAACAAGCAAAAGTTATTGCAAAAGATAAAATTATCTCTTCTCAAAAAGAATTTATTGATACGATTTATTATATTGTCGGAAGCAAAAAAGAGCTTAAAGAAAAGGAAATTATCGAAACAAAAGGCGGAATCCTTGGTTTAGGAAAATCTGTTATTCTATCCAAAAAAATTCCACAAGAATATTTTACACCACTAAATTTGAATGAAAATAATATGATTGTTTTAAACAATAATTATTCAAAATTAGAAATTGTTTCGTCACAAGATACATCTTGGTATTCAATAGAGAAATCAGAGAAATTGACTTACATTAAAATCAATGATAAAGATAAATTTAAGACTATCAAATATTTCGTGATTATGGTTAAATGATTAAATTGTAAAATGAAAAAACTTCTTCTACTGGATAATTATGATTCCTTTACCTATAATCTTGAGCAATTAATTGGTGCAAATTTTGATGGAAAAATAATTGTTAAACGAAACGACCAGATTGATTTGGATTACATTTATCAGCAAAATTTTGCAGGAATAATTATATCTCCCGGACCTAAAAAACCAAAAGATGCTTTGTTTGCAAAAAAAGTAATTTCAGAATTTTATAAAGAAATTCCGATTTTGGGGATTTGTCTTGGTATGCAATGTATCAATGAAGTTTTTGAAGGTAGAACAATTCGAGCTCCATATCCCGTTCACGGAAAGACATCTTTGATAATTAATTATGGTAGAAACATTTTTTCAAATATTCCACAAAAAATCATAGTTGCTCGATATCATTCGCTAATGGTCGAAA
Organism: Candidatus Cloacimonadota bacterium; assembly: GCA_029934195.1. GTDB lineage: Bacteria > Cloacimonadota > Cloacimonadia > Cloacimonadales > JAOZMQ01 > JAOZMQ01. The sequence goes on from JAOZMQ010000351.1 coordinate 1,675, forward strand.
TTTTAAGCTCTGAATTAAGCATAACAGCCCAAACAGAAGATGGTGTAATAATGGCTTTAGAGCATAAATCATATCCTCTTTTTGGAGTTCAATTTCATCCGGAATCATTTCTCACTGAATTTGGAAACGAGATAATTTGCAATTTCTTGAAAATAATCAATGAAAGGAATATATATTGCTAACAATTACTTACTTTTTAAAGTGGTATTAATATGCTATTTTTTATATGATTGTAATAAATATTAATGGTACTAATTTTTCTAAGAAACAAAAGGAGATAAAATGAAATTTTTTTTAAAATTATTTGTACTTATGGCAACAATTATCGTTATAAGTGGAATCAATGAATTACATGCCTCAATTACTACATTTGAAATTGTAAAAGGTGAAAAGGAATTTTATTCGGTAAATGATACGGTTATTGTAAAAGTAAAAGTCAAAAATACTCACAGGGTTTGCACAATTGAAATTTCAGATACAAAATTTGACCAGAAAGGTGTAAAAATTATTGGAGCAACAAAATGGAAAAGTAATAAATCAGGGATTGTTAATACAAGAAAACTAAAACTTCTTATTGAAAAAAGTGATTTAGATAAAGCTGTTTTAAGTGCAACAAGAAGTTGTGAGAGAGAAGGCAGTTTTGGCTCAATTTCTTTTCCATTAAAAAAAGACTAAATTTTCTTGAAACATTATGATTAAAAATAACATCTTTGTAAAATTTCTTCTGATTTTTTTCCTGTTTTCTTTCTTTTCTTTTTTATCTGCAGAGGAATTTGAGGAGTTTGAAGAATTTGATTCAGGAAGTTCCACAAAGAAAACTGAAAAATTTGATTCCGGAAGTACTACTGATAAAACTGATGAATTTGATGAGTTTGATGAGTTTTCTGAATTTAATGGTGCAGATGAGTTTACTGAAATAAAGAACATAAGTTCAGATTCTGCTATTAGTAAAACTAAGGAATGTAAACTTGATGAAAAAAATAGGAAAATTTTAGAATTTTCCATTTGGGTAATTCTTGCAACAATTATATCTGGGATTCTTGCAAGGTTTCAAGTAACAAGAAAATTCAAGTCACTTGTTTTACTTTTAAGTATGATTTTTATCGGCTTTGCGAGAGGTGGCTGTCCTTGTATGATTTCAAGTTTTATAGATATTCTTTTATCAATTTTTGGCGTACAAACACATTGGTACAATTATATTTGGTTCTTGGCTTTATTCCCATTAACTTATCTTTTTGGTAGAACTTGGTGCGGATGGGTTTGCCATCTCGGAGCTGTACAAGAGTTTCTTTTTCTCGGATCAAAGTTTAGTCTTTTAAAAAATAAAAAGACACAAAAAATCTTGAAATTTATTCAGATTTTTCTTTTTGCAACCTTAATTATTCAACTTCTCGTAACGCGTACAAATATTTTTTGTACAATTGATCCTTTTCTTGTTGTTTTCAATCTCTTTTCAGTAAATGTTACCGGATGGGTTTTATTTGGATTACTGATGTTATCTTCTATTTTGATTTATAGACCATTTTGTCGTGCTATCTGCCCGGTTGGTTTATTGCTTGGTTTTATCAGTAAACTTCCCGGAGCTTCAATTGTTAAAAAACAAGAAGAATGTATCGGTTGCAGTGTATGTACAGAACTTTGTAAAATTCAAGCAATAAGACGGTTTGAAACTGACGAAGAAGATGTTTATGATATAGAATTTGATCATAAAGAATGCAATTCTTGTGGCGATTGTTTTGATGTTTGTGAAAAGAAAGATATTGTTTTCGGAAGGAATCCTTTCAGAAAAAATAAAAAAAAATAAGATTAGTTTTGTTGCAATTGAAAAATTTAACAAATAAGCTAAATAGTACCTGAACGAAAAAGGATTTTTTAACCATGAAGGACAGAAGAGCTTGCAGAAAAAATTAATAGAAAAAACGATTAATTTTTTAGCTTCGTAGAAGTGACATCTTTGTAGCCCAATGCGTTAGCGTTGGGAAAAGATAAAAAGAGAATTAAGCTACAGAGTAGCGACAAAAAAAGAAAATTTAGAAA
>JAOZMQ010000352.1 GCA_029934195.1 Candidatus Cloacimonadota bacterium
GTTTCAATCCTTGTTTTAATGGATAGCTGACTCAAACTTAGTGGGGGAAAAGATTCCATTGTCCTGATGGACTGTTTCAATCCTTGTTTTAATGGATAGCTGACTCAAACTTTGGTTATTTGTCTTTTTCCCCTTGACAATATGAGTTTCAATCCTTGTTTTAATGGATAGCTGACTCAAACCGGCAAAAGCCCTGACACTTCCGGCAAAGACAAAAAGTTTCAATCCTTGTTTTAATGGATAGCTGACTCAAACCCACAGAGCACATTTTGTTAGTAATACTACTTTTAGTTTCAATCCTTGTTTTAATGGATAGCTGACTCAAACCGGAGGTAACAACAGTATATCCGCCTCCGTCACTTTGTTTCAATCCTTGTTTTAATGGATAGCTGACTCAAACTTTCACGACCTTTCTGCCGTCCGTCTTCATGTCAAGTTTCAATCCTTGTTTTAATGGATAGCTGACTCAAACTTCGACGGATCCGAAAATGTATTCCATAATAACGATGTTTCAATCCTTGTTTTAATGGATAGCTGACTCAAACACGTCTGTGACTTTTCTTCCCTCTGTATACGGGCCGTTTCAATCCTTGTTTTAATGGATAGCTGACTCAAACGAGTGCATATAAGCGGGGGACTGACAACGAGACACGTTTCAATCCTTGTTTTAATGGATAGCTGACTCAAACTGTGGAAAAAAGGGGGAGCAGTGCGCCTTGTTTTGAGTTTCAATCCTTGTTTTAATGGATAGCTGACTCAAACGGGAGGGGAATTGCGATATGGCGACGACTGGCAGGTTTCAATCCTTGTTTTAATGGATAGCTGACTCAAACAGGGATTCTTCAGCTTCTGTAACATCAGGCGCCGGCAGTTTCAATCCTTGTTTTAATGGATAGCTGACTCAAACATCAATAGCGCATTCTGAAAGCTGACAGCGGAATCTGGTTTCAATCCTTGTTTTAATGGATAGCTGACTCAAACCCTGCTTGACCTGTCCAAGCGTTCCGGAGGACAACAAGTTTCAATCCTTGTTTTAATGGATAGCTGACTCAAACCATCCCCGCCCTCTTCGCAGATGCCGAAGCCCATGGCGTTTCAATCCTTGTTTTAATGGATAGCTGACTCAAACGCCTGGAAGTCACAGGCCACCTGGAGCCTGTGGCTAGTTTCAATCCTTGTTTTAATGGATAGCTGACTCAAACTCTCTCGCAATAATGATAGCACGGCTATTCTTTAGGCGGTTTCAATCCTTGTTTTAATGGATAGCTGACTCAAACAAACAAAAACACAGCAACAGAAAAACTACGGTAAGCAGTTTCAATCCTTGTTTTAATGGATAGCTGACTCAAACTTCTCCCCTTCCGTTTGTATATTTTTTTAGTATTACGTTTCAATCCTTGTTTTAATGGATAGCTGACTCAAACTCCCAAAACACCAGTTCAGAAAAAGTTTCCACATGGTGTTTCAATCCTTGTTTTAATGGATAGCTGACTCAAACTTTCCCTCGACCAGGAAACCCATAAAGCAGACACTTGTTTCAATCCTTGTTTTAATGGATAGCTGACTCAAACGGTTCCGTTATTCATCTTCCCTCCTTCTCACGATAAGTTTCAATCCTTGTTTTAATGGATAGCTGACTCAAACCGCCTGCCCGGAGCGTATCCGGGCAATCACAGGAGAAGTTTCAATCCTTGTTTTAATGGATAGCTGACTCAAACTTTCCACAACCGAAACTGAAAAGGAGTTTACGGCCAGTTTCAATCCTTGTTTTAATGGATAGCTGACTCAAACGGCCCGTTTCGCCCGGCAAAATGGCGTTAAGCTGCTGTTTCAATCCTTGTTTTAATGGATAGCTGACTCAAACATTCCTGAAGACCCGGCAGGAGCCAGGCTGGCAAGTTTCAATCCTTGTTTTAATGGATAGCTGACTCAAACCATGAGCTTCTGAGTCATCCATATTTCTGTCAGGGGTTTCAATCCTTGTTTTAATGGATAGCTGACTCAAACTACTAATTAGGCAGTTGTTAGGCAGTGGCCAGAAAGGTTTCAATCCTTGTTTTAATGGATAGCTGACTCAAACCGTGGATGTCATCTTTGATGAGTCTGGCCCTCGTGTGTTTCAATCCTTGTTTTAATGGATAGCTGACTCAAACTTTCATTTTTCCAAATCTCCTTAGATTGTTAAAAAGTGTTTCAATCCTTGTTTTAATGGATAGCTGACTCAAACGCCCATGCACGGGCTGACGAGGCAAAATGGTGTGTCAGTTTCAATCCTTGTTTTAATGGATAGCTGACTCAAACCTTCCGCAGATTCCGGGTCACATGGAAGAGATTTCGTTTCAATCCTTGTTTTAATGGATAGCTGACTCAAACTTTGCAGGTACCTTATTTCAGCAAGGCTAAACTCAGGGGTTTCAATCCTTGTTTTAATGGATAGCTGACTCAAACACGTTCAGCAGTTTTCAGACCAACTCTCGGCAAGGCTGTTTCAATCCTTGTTTTAATGGATAGCTGACTCAAACCACGCTCCACGACACAAACCACTCAAGAAAATCCTGGTTTCAATCCTTGTTTTAATGGATAGCTGACTCAAACCCCCGTGCCAGCGCCCTGCCGAAAGAGATATGCTGTTGTTTCAATCCTTGTTTTAATGGATAGCTGACTCAAACTTTGTGCTGGCGGATGGCAAGCCAGCGGTGCAGCAGGTTTCAATCCTTGTTTTAATGGATAGCTGACTCAAACTATTAATCATTTTTATCATCCTTTATTTTAATTTTGTTTCAATCCTTGTTTTAATGGATAGCTGACTCAAACTGTCAGTGATTTTTTATTTTTGTGGTTTGAGATTCATGTTTCAATCCTTGTTTTAATGGATAGCTGACTCAAACTGATGCAAGGTAGGAAAAGGCTTTATACGGGTATTTGTTTCAATCCTTGTTTTAATGGATAGCTGACTCAAACATGCAAAGGCCATCCTTCGGGCGATAACCTCCAACTTTGTTTCAATCCTTGTTTTAATGGATAGCTGACTCAAACAACCAGGGCTTATCATTCAACGCCCTCAAACCGCCAAGTTTCAATCCTTGTTTTAATGGATAGCTGACTCAAACTCTATGTTGTCTTTCGACAACTTTTCCATACCATGATGTTTCAATCCTTGTTTTAATGGATAGCTGACTCAAACGGAGAGTAGAGGATGTATAGCCCTCCGAGATCTTAGTTTCAATCCTTGTTTTAATGGATAGCTGACTCAAACAAAATTTAACGAGGAGGGTGTGTAATGAATAATCAGTTTCAATCCTTGTTTTAATGGATAGCTGACTCAAACGGGCAAAAAATATTATAATCCTCTGCGGCATCACCGTTTCAATCCTTGTTTTAATGGATAGCTGACTCAAACGGAAATCCCGGCGTGTCCTGAGATACCTGAGGTACCGTTTCAATCCTTGTTTTAATGGATAGCTGACTCAAACAAAACTGAGACGAAAAAGGCTGAAAAACCTTCTGGTTTCAATCCTTGTTTTAATGGATAGCTGACTCAAACCGTTACACAACTCCGCTTCACAATATTATGGTTAAGTTTCAATCCTTGTTTTAATGGATAGCTGACTCAAACCAGGCAAAATGCTTTCACCGACGATGTCCAAAACCGTTTCAATCCTTGTTTTAATGGATAGCTGACTCAAACGGAGAAAAGATGCGAGAA
>JAOZMQ010000353.1 GCA_029934195.1 Candidatus Cloacimonadota bacterium
ACAATACGAACAATGTGAATGTGGAATCCCCTTTTTGCAACGAACAAACTAACAATAAGAACAAAAGACAATTTATTTAATCAATGTTTCTCCGTGTCATCGGTGGCAAAAATTATTATTCAACGAACAAAAAAACAAAAGATTACTTTTTGGAATCATCGGTGGTAGGATAAACTATTCTTTTTCGATACACGCCCATAAGAATTGGTAACATATAGCTTTTAATGGTTTCTAATTCCCTAATTGTGAGCGGTGATTCTGACAATTGTTTTTCATTAATTAATCTTTCAATTGTTGAATCAATAACATTTTTAATAGCTTGTTCAGAAAAGTCTGAAAGTGATTTAGCCGTAGATTCAATAATATCAGCAATCATAACTAAAGCTGCTTCTTTTGTTTGTGGTTTTGGTCCATAGTATGCAAATTGACTTTCTTGAACTTCAAGCCCCATTCTTTTTGCTTTGTTTAGAAAATATTTAATTTTACCATCTCCATGATGCTGTTTTATAATATCAATAACAGATTGAGGAAGTTTGTATCTTTTTGCAAAAAAAATTCCTCGTGTAACATGTTCTCTAATCTTTGCAGCACTTTCAAGCGGTTTCATCTTATTATGAATTTCTGTTGAAAGACTATTATTCTCTATAAATATTTCTGAATCTTCAATTTTACCAATATCATGATAATAACTTCCTACACGAGCCAATAATGCATTTGCTCCAATTGCATCAGCTGCACTTTCTGCAAGATTTCCTACAATCAATGAATGAGAATAGGTACCTTGAGAATTTTTCATTAAGCTTTTCATCAAAGGATTTTCCAAATCAAGAAGCTCTAATAAATTTTGACGTGTTGTTAATTTTAGTTGTTTCTCTACAAAAGGACTAAATGAGGTTGCAAGAAATACTGATATTATTATTGATAATGAACCAAACAATAATGAAGAACTCCATAAATCATAATGTTGAAAATGCAGTAAACTTATACCTGAGAATACTATAAAATGAGCAAAAACTATCTTAATTGAAGTAGGTAAAAAGGAATGTTTGTCTTTTAATTTTTCCATATTCATCTGTCCATACATGGTTGCAAGAGTCATTGGAACAGAAATTTTTAACGATAATCCAGCCAAAAATGAGATCAAAAATAAATTAACAATATTATAAATCATTCCTAATTTTGGTTCAAAAACTACTGCAATAAAAATCGGAGCAAAACATACTGGTAAGAAATAGTTTGGTACTGAATCAAGATCAATAATTATAAGAAAAACTATACTTGTAATACCAAAGATTAATGCAATAGTATTCATTGATGCATTAGATTTATTTATTTCCGGAAAATTTACTCGAATTGTATCAAATAGAAAAAATAAAAGAACAATTAATAATAAAAAAAAGCCAAAAGTTGAGACATAAAGTTTGTTCTTATTTGTTATTGCTCCCTGTTGCGATTGTTTTTTTAGCATTTCCTCAAGCTTTAACATTTCAATTTCTGTTATTTTTTGGTTCTTACTAATTATTTTTTCATTTGTTGAAATTTGGTATAAAATTCTACTAACAAAAGAAGTCGCTTGAGATATTTCATCATCTGTTCTATTTGTATCAATAATAATATTTTCCTGAATAATAATCTCTGTAATTTCTTTAACACATTTTTTTTTATTAGAACCGTTTACCAATTCAACAATCTTCTCTATAGCCTCGTTAAAGGAATATAATTGCCGTAACATATAGATTTTTGATGAATTGTTTCGGTACAGCTTTATTTTGTTTTCAGGATAGTCTTCCGAATAAATACCAATACTCATTTTTTTTGATATTTCTTCTATTAAAAATCTATAAATTTCATTTCGATCAGATTCATTGCTAAGATATTCTATTGTTCCAATGGTTAGAAGATAACCCTTTTTTTTTAATTCTTTTTGAATAGATTTTAAATTTTCATTTTCAAGATAAAAATTATTTAGTAAATGAAAAAGGAAATCAAGATTCTTCATTGAATTGAAATTTAGATTTTCTGAAATTTTGTAAGTGGGATCAATTGTAACTTCAATAACTTTTTTTTCTTCTTTTAGTTGTTCGTCTGTTTTATAAACCGTAAATGAAAAAGGTGCAATTATATCTCTATCTGCAACTTGACCAATTACTAAATCTAATTTGGGGATTGAATTTCTATAAGGTGAAAAAAAATGGTAAAATAGCGAAACAATTGTAGCAATTAGAAGTATTTTAATTGCATGATTATGATCAGTTTTTATCATTTGAAAGAAAATCAGCCTTCAAAAGAAGGCTGACTGTAAATCTTAATTTCTTGGAATACGAAAGACTTGATTAGGAAAAATTATATTTGGATCTTTAATTTGATCTTTATTTTCTCTATATACAAGTGGCCATTTAGAACCATTTCCATAAACTTCTGGATATGAAGCAATTTTCCAAAGACACTCACCGCGATAAACTTTCCATGAATTTGGTAATCCCCGTGGAATCTTCAAAACTTGATCAATAGAAAGAATATTTGGATCTTTTATCTGATCTCTGTTGGCACGATAAATTATTCCCCATTTTTGTGGATCATTATAAATAAACTTGTAACCAGAAATTTTTGACAAATAATCACCTTTAACAACAGTATATTCGTCTTCTGAATATTTTGGTCTTGCATTTTCAAGGCTTTGTTCTAACCCTGATATTTTTCTATCAAGCTCAACAAAGTCTTGTCTGAAATCTGGAATCTTTGCCGAATTGGTTTTTTTATATTCATTATATTCTGCTACAAGTTCTTTGATTGCCTTGCTATTTTCCCAAATTTGACTGTCGGACATATTTTTCCAATCTTTTAACAAAGAATTAAAATAATTTAATTTTTTTTCAACTGAACTAGTGTTAGTTTCATTCACCCCAAGAGATTGAAATATTTCACTTCTCAATTGAGAATACTCTAAATCAATATCGCTGATTTTTTTAGTTGCTTTTTGAATATCATTTGTATATTTTTCTGAATTCGCAATAGCATCCGCTTTTCTCTGCTGAAGAGATTCTAATTCAGTTTCTAATTCAGTCCAATAAGAGAGTCTTTCATTCTTTGATAATTTTTTATATTCTTCTTCGTTCAAGTAGGTCACTTTAGCAAATAATGCCGGCATAACCATACATAAGATCAATACAGCGAGTAATATCTTCCGCATTATTCCTCCTAATTTTCACCGATTTGTTTTTTATATTCTTTTAAACTACGTAATTCTGCTTCTTTCTGAGCAAGGATCTTTTCTGTTTGATTTTTCTTGGCTAATAATTTTTCACTTTCTTCTTCAGCATTTTTAGTTTCCATCTCAGCCTGAATTAATTGATCTTTAGTCACAGGTGGTGGAGGTGGAGCACATGCTGTAAGAAAAATTGATAATGCTAAAACACTCAATACAAGTAATTTAAATGTACTTCTCATTATATTCTCCTTCATAATTTTAGTTTTTTTTTAAAAGAATTTTTTAACCAATATTTGTCAAGAGAAAGGTTATTGTTTTGATTTTAATCGCTCGGAGAGTGTTCAACTTGCGATTACCATTTTTTTAAGTCTCTCTGATATGAAATTATTAATACTGCTTAATTAGTTACTTGAACGAAAACTAACTTTTTCTGAATTTCCTTTTTTATGTCGCTACTCTGTAGCTTGATTCTCTTTTTTCTTTACCCAACGCTAA
>JAOZMQ010000354.1 GCA_029934195.1 Candidatus Cloacimonadota bacterium
AAAAAGCAAACAATGCAGGCGGAAAAGATAATATCAGTTTGATACTGCTTAAAGCATAATTGGAGTAAAGATGAAATGGAAATTATCGTTCACAGCTTTAATAATTCTAATTGTTTTATCGATGGTAAATCCCATAAAATTCCATTTTTCAGGGAAGGAAGTTTACGAAATTCCTACTCATACAACCTACGAAAAGGCGATTTTAGACTCTTTACCAAAATTGATAAAAGAGTTAGCTCTGGCGCATAATTGCGAAAATTTCATTCTTCCAATTTCAGAAATAGAAAATAAACCTGCTTCTTTACCATCTCTAATCGAAGATATAAACCTTGCTTTGGGAACTTATCAAAAGTGGAAACTTATTGTTGATGAATTTCAAAAAGCAAAGATGAAAAAGCGATTTGAAAAGAATATGAGTGATTGGGGTTCAATGCTTCAAAGCAGTACAATTAATAATATGCTCAAAAAAAAGCAATCAATAGCTTTTAAGATAGATTATTCTGCTATCGCTAAAATTTCCAAAATTTCAAACTCGGGCGGAAACGATTTGCAATTGATTTTGATAATTAATAACGAACGTTTGTTGAGTAAAGTTTTTGATATTCGCCTTTCGTTTGCAGATCCAAGCACCATAACAAAATGGCAATTTGAAAAAAAACGAAGTGAAAATGAGCTAATTGAATTAGAGAACAAAAACGAACAGGGTCTTTTGTTAGCGATACTTTTTACTTCTTTGTTGATAATTCTATTGATTTTTGGGGCAATTTTAAAAATTTTAAAGAACAAATATGAGAAAAAAATTAAGAGCGAAATATCACAAAAACTATTGCAATTTGAAGATTTTATCAATGAAGGACATTTTGTAGCTGCCTTAGAATTAATTGATACTTACCTAAAATATTTTCCCAATGATTTTGATTGTAAGGCAAAGAGAGAGCGACTTTTAGACTTTAGTGGAAACGATCCTAAAAAAGCTCAAATTGCTTTTGTAGAAGCAAAAAAATTACAATTGAGAATTTCAAAACCAATAAATGGTAATTATCTCAGTTCACAAGAAAAAGAGAATATTAAGAATCTATTACCATATCATCCTGGATTATCAGATAATTACACAAAATTAATTAGCTATGAAAATGACGACAAGCAAAAGCAGGAATTTTTGTCTGAACTAAAAAAAGTTCACGAGTTTCTAAACGAAAAAAATCTTACACAAGCAAATAATTCTCTCAAAAAGATGGAGTTACGTTATCGCAAATTTAATGAAATTCTATCTATTCGAGATGAAATAGATTCTTTACTTCATAAAAGAGTGCAAGAATTAGAAGAGATTCATCAAAGAATATTTAATGGTGATTTTCTTACAGCAAAAAAAAAGTTGGACGCACTAATTTTGGAGAATCAAGATTATCAAGATGCTAAAATTTTGGCTTCTACAATAAATAATAAATCGCTACAAAATGGATTTGAACTTATTGGCTTAAAGAATCCCATGAAAATAAAAGTCTTGAATAAAAAAGAAGTAATTTTAGGCAGAGAAGAAGAAGGTGTTGATATTGATATAGTTTTGAATGATAAACATATTAGCCGTCCGCATCTAAAGATTTCTCTCTGTGAAAATGCTGTTGAAATAGAAGATTTAGATAGTTCTGGTGGAACTTATATCAACGGGGATAAGATTACAAATCACAAATTAATTCAGCAAGATATGGTTACTCTTGCAAAAGTAATTGAGCTGGATTTTCATCTTTGCAAAAATAAAGATGGTAAAACAAACGGATTGATAATAAATTTCCCAGAACAGATTTATCTTATTATGAATGAGGAAGTTAGCTTTGATATAAATAAAAATCGGTTGTTAGCTTTGAATGAAGATTTTACTCTTACTTTAAAAAATGGGATTCCGATTTTTTCTTCAAATATTGAAACTAAAATTTTGATGGAAGGAGATCTTCTTTTACTGAAAAATTTGGAATTTAAGATTACAAAAATAATTGATAGGAGGATTTTAAAATGAGGAAAATCAGTATTATCTTGATGTTGTTGGTGCTTTTAAGTGGTTGTAGTTCTATGAAATTTTGGAAAAAGTCTGACAACAAAATTGAAAAAGAGAGATTAGAAAAACAAGCAATGGATAGAGAAAAAGAAGAAAGATTGCGAATTGATAAAATTGCCAAAGAAATTCAGGCAATCCAAGATGATCGAGATTTTTATTTTGGGATTGGAACTGCTGATATAAAAAATGAATACAGTTTGGCAAGACAAAAAGCAAAAGAACAGGCAATGCAAGAATTAGCAAAATCAATCAAAATTGAAGTAAGAAGCGATATGAAAAAAACACTTTCCAATATTTCAATTGATAACGGAAAAACTTATACTGAACAACAAATTGAGACAATTGAACAACAAAGTAATCTTTACACGGATCTTGTTTTGAATAATATCAGATTTGAAGAAGTCTATGATGATTATCCCAGAAAAGGCGTTATAACCACTGTTGTAAAGAAATCAGTTCAAGAATATGATGAGAAAGTTAAGAAGCAATTACGAGATAATAAACAGATGATAAATGAATTTATTCAAACAGCAAATCTGGAATTTCTGAATGGAAAATATTTGAATGCAATACAAAATTGGCAAATGGCACAAACCTTATCTCAATCAATTTTTGGAGGACTTCCATTATTTATTGATATTGATGAAGACGGATTTGATGAAGAAATTAATGCTTATCTTAACCAAAGAATTTCTTCCTTTTTTGCAAATATCATCTTAGAAAAAAATGAAAATTCCAAAATTTGTTATGACGCTCAAGGAAGTATCGATAAAAAGCTTTCAATCTCTGCTTATTATCAAGATAAAACAGGTAAAAAAACAGGAATTGCAAATTTGCCATTATTGATAACTATTATTGAAGGAAAAGCAAAAATAAGAAATGAAGTGGAAACCGGTCAATATGGTCAGGTTGAATTCTTGATCGATGAGATTGACGCTTCTTATTCTAAAACTATTGTGAAATTTGAAGTAGATGTAGAGAAGATAAAAAAAGAAGGAAAATTTGTTGCTATTGCATCTTCTCTTACCTTCACAATGGAAAAAATGCAAACTGTTGGTATTTCTATATCAGTGTCTAAGAATTCACAATTTTCAAACACTTCTAACTTGATGCAGACTATTAAATCTTCAATTTTATACAATGGATTTTCGGTTGTTGAGATTAATTTTAACAAAAAAAATCTGGGACCAACCGATATTGAAACAATCAATAAACATAATCCTGATTATTTTTTGAATATTTATTTTGATCTAACTGATGGTAAAACAGTTGGAGGATATAGCAATATGTTTAATGCAGAATGTTCAGCAAATATTTCAATCTACAAAATGCCAACCGGTAACTTAAAAGATTCTCAATCATTTAATTCGGAAAAAGGGTTTGGGGCTTCCGCACAAAATGCTCAACTAAATGCTTTTGGAAAAATTGTATCAATGATTGAACAAAAAATTCAAACAATTCTGGGTAAAATATAAAAAATTGTTTTCCAATGTCGTATAATATACTGACAATCTATCTTCATAATATCATTTTCCTTTTAGAGAAACGTTATTGACAACGAATTAAACAAACAGCACGGACAAAAAACGAGACATAATCTTTCCCAAATTCAAATATTTTTCCCCCTTTGCGTTCTTCCCTTTGCGT
>JAOZMQ010000355.1 GCA_029934195.1 Candidatus Cloacimonadota bacterium
AAAAAGAATACAGATTTTTCTGATATTTGATTTCTTTATTAGCAAAAAGAAAATTAAGCTACAGTGTAGCAACAAAAAAAAGAAATTTAGAAATAATTATAGATTTAAAATAAACAAAATGAGGTATATATGCTAAAAGCAATTGGAAGGCTTGATAATAATTCCTTAAGAGAATTAAATGTTCTGGTAAAAGAAATATTTGATTTATTGGAAGCGGGTAAAAAGGAAGAGGCAGAAAAGAAAATTTATGAAATCGCAAAAACTCCCAATTATTTTATTAGAGAAAAATTAGGAGAACTATTCACTACTTATAAAGATCAGAGAACAATGTATAATCTTGGTCGGAAAATGTTATCAAATAAAATTTATGGAATTCGTGCGACAGCATTATTCTATTTCTATAATAAAAACAAAAAAGAACCTGAGAAGACCCTCAAATATTTGGACAAAACTTTTAGCTCTACACCTTGGGAAGTTGAGAGCATTATTAATGATTTATGGAGAGATTTCCCATCAGTAATGAAAACAGAAATGTTAAATTGGATTGAATCCGATAACGAATCAAAAAGAGCTTTATCTTTTCATGGTATGGAAAATATCTCTAATTCTGATCCTAATTTTATTATGACTTTTCTTGGAAAAGCAATTGATGATGAAAGTATAGAAGTTCAAAAGAAAATAACTCATATTCTTACTCAAGTTGCACGAACAAGACCGGCAATTTGTTATCCTTATATTCGAGAATGGCTTTTAGATGGCAAAGAAGTTCGCTTTAAAACTTTATGGGTATCTATGAAAAAGTTAGTTAATATTTTAATTCAAAAGAGTAGAAGGGATAAATCACAAGAATTTATTATGCTTACCAATCAAACAATTTTAGATTGGAAAAATGACAATAACAAAAGTATTTCTGTTATGGGTAATAAACTCTACCATATTTTACAACAAAAGAAGTGATCTGATAAGCCGTAATTGAATGGAAAGTATTTTTACCCTTAAAATGAGATAAAGCTCGGAAAAAGAGATCAATCTTGAGTTTTAGGTTTTATTGAAGTGAAATCTTTGTAGTCAAACGTGATAGCAAGGGTAGTTATGATGTCTTGCGGTTGCTATATCTTTCTTCTATGGTGTGACAGATGTTTATTTACGGCATTATTATCTAATTTAACATGATCTCAATAAGCGATAATAAAAATATTGGAAGTAAGCAGAAGTTGTAAAATTAATTTTTTAATGATAGAAAAAAAAAATTGTAAGATAGAATAAGATTGAAAGTTATCCTCTATTTTCGACAAAAACAGCAAAAATTTAATTTCAACGAATTACACGTCAGTTTATAGTGCAATATATTTGTAATTTGTTGCTATTTTCCCTTTAATATTTATTTTCTTAAATCAGCGTAACTCTGTGTAAATCCGTGGCTTATCCTTTTTTGTTCAGATATTATTTAGTAAAATAAACTCTGAACATTATAGAATTACTACTCAGCAATCTTTTTTTCTTTATACAAATTATAAGAACTTTGTAAATAGGAATAGGCTTTTTCTTTCAATTTCTTTTTAATTTTTGGAAATTGTTTTGAATAATCTTTACCAGAAAAATCTTTATATTTATAGAGCATTCCGGATTCACCAAGTTTACCAGAATAATAAAAATCATCTTGAAGAAATCCAAATTTTGAGTTATTCACAATTAAAGCAGATCCTTTATTTGATGCAAATATATTATGTCCGAAAAAGCTATTTTCAGTTTTTAGATTTAACAATGAGCAAATTGTTGGAGCAATGTCAATTTGTCCAACAATTTTGTGGTTAATATAACCTGAAGAATCTAAAATTGAAGGAGCATAAATCAAGAGAGGAACGTGTGATTTTCTATAATCAAAAGAAAGATCATGATGATATGCTTTTGAGTGATCACCAAAAATCAGAAAAATAGTATTATCAAAGTAGTCCTTTTTACGGAACTCTCTAATGAACCTTCCAAGTTCTCTATCTGTATATTTGAAAGTATTATAATTGCGAAGAAGTTTCTCATCAATGTTTGGAATATTAATTTTATCAAAATCAATATTTGGTAAATCAAAAGGTTCATGATTTGTTAGCGTATAGATAATAGAAAAAAATGGTTTCTCAGAATATTTATCAATTACATCCAAAGATTTATCAAACAAATCGCCATCAAGAGCACCCCATTTGTTGATGAATTTTTTATCAAAATCCTTATCTCCAATACAATGATCGACACCTTTGCTTTTAAAGAATCCTCGCATATTATCAAATTCAGTATCTCCTCCATAAATAAAATGAGTTGAATATCCTCTTTCTTTTAAAATAGAGGCAATACTTGGAATTTTCTGCTGTGCTTCTACCATTAAAACCATAGATTTTCCCGGTATTGGTGGAAACGAGCAAATAGTTGAGGCAAATGAACGATTAGATCTTATTCCAGCAGAATAAAAATTATCAAATAGAATTCCATTCTGAACTAATTTGTCAAATTCCGGTGTCAAATTATGCTCATTTCCCATACAGCCAACCAGTTCTGCTGAAAAAGTTTCCATCAAAATAATAACAATATTGTATCTTTTTTCTAAAGAAATTTTATCGGAAAAATCAGTAAATTTGTACATTGGAAAATCATCTGACAAAAATTCGTTTTTTTCTAAAGAAAATTGATTTTTAATCCTTCTAATTGCCTCATTGTTATCAGCAAAATATTGAACATTTTTTCCGATTCCTTTTTTTTTCGATTTGGTTGAATAATAATAATCTTTGATAAAATGATGAATTGGATTTTGTGCTGTTTGATTAATAATATTGTATTCACTAAAAAATGCAGTACCCCATCGCATTACACCTTCGTTTGCTCTTCCCCTAATGCCAAGAAATAAAAATCCGCCCAATATAAGAAATGATATTATTCTAATGAAAATGTTACATGTTTTTGGTTTAATTCTAAAATAAACTCGATACAGAATAAATATCAATGAAAAAATAATGACGAGAAAAAGTAGAAAATATCTTATTATTGGATAATGTCCCCAAATCATACTCATTATTGGTGCACTTGTACCAAAATATTCGATAGCTGTGAGATTCAAATGTGAGTTGAATTCTCCAAAAAATTCAAGATTTACAATTATCATAAAAGTAAATATTGAATTGATTATAATTGCGTATGATAAAACTATAAATTTAGAAATTCTATTTTTTACAATTCCAATAAATGGTAAAGAATTAACAATAAAAATTGGTATCAATGAATAAGAAATCAATGAAATATCGAATCGTGCACCAATAAAAAAACTTTTTAAAATATCAATAAATGGAATTTTTGCAAATTCACTAAAATAACGTGCGACAAAAAGCATCCTAAATATTAAA
Source organism: Candidatus Cloacimonadota bacterium (assembly GCA_029934195.1). Classification (GTDB taxonomy): domain Bacteria; phylum Cloacimonadota; class Cloacimonadia; order Cloacimonadales; family JAOZMQ01; genus JAOZMQ01. The sequence continues at coordinate 3,387 of JAOZMQ010000355.1, forward strand.
AATAAAATAAGCTGAATGAAAAATGTTTTAATCAAAACTTTGTACTCATCAGGTAAAAGGCAGATTTTGTTCATATTTATCTCCATGAATCATTTTTTTTTTGCTTCAATTCTTGTCAAATAATTACTATGAACACAAAAATCAGTTAGATTTTTTATTTTTTCAAATATTTATCCACCTTTTATATCATTCCAAAGACATTATTTTCTCTGATAGAATTTATCACTCTCCTTCACAAATTATCACAAGAAAACATTTTTCACTTGAGAAAGATTGTGGTTAAATATTGAATATT
>JAOZMQ010000040.1:0-4614 GCA_029934195.1 Candidatus Cloacimonadota bacterium
TTCTCCAGAACTGTACTCGTTTTCCTTTAAAAACGTACTCGTTTTCCTTTAAAAACGTACTCGTTTTCCTTTGAGTAAGAAGAAATTATTTTTTCGCAAAGTCGCAAAGGGAAGAACGCAAAGGCAAATTGTTGATTAAATTATTAGGTCACATTAAAATATTAAAAGGAAATCACGAAATTTTGTAACTACTGGATATCTATAGGTTTAGCAAAAAAAACATCTATGAGGTCAGGTGTTCTGAAATTATTTTTTTCGCAAAGTCGCAAAGGAAAGAACGCAAGAAAAAGGATAAGTTCAAAAAGACCGGAGTTCCTCACGTAGTAGGAACTTCGATCTTTTTGAGAAGTCGGTGAATTTATTCTTCGACTTAATTTTTCCGTTTCTCATTTTTCATTTTCAAAACAAAAGGAATTGTTCCAAGCGAAAGAAATAGACAAATATTATATGTAGAAGGTAACCCTAAAAAATCTCCTCCAAATCCAATAAGAATTGCCATTATAGAACTAATACCAAAATTAATTGTCATATAGATTCCATTTACAAATGATGGATGTTCAGAATCTGTATCTTGAACAAATGCTAACAAAACAGGACCAAATGCAAACAGGAAAAAACCGATCAAAATAAGAAGCGGTATTTTAAAATATTCATTTGAAATCAGAAATAGCCACATTAATATTGGATTCATAATAGAAGCGATAAGCAATGTGTTTTTTCTTCCGATTTTGTCAGAAATTGAACCGGCAAAAAAAGTACCAATCGCTCCGGAAAATTGTAAAAGTGCTAATGAAATTCCGGCAATCCATAAAGAATTACCTTGATTTTTCAAATATGTAGGAAGATATAAAGTTAAAGATAGTTTCATTGCTGTTCTAAAAAGAGTTATTCCGAATATTGTTCTAAATACTGGCATTAACTTAGATAAAGCATCTTTTGGATGAGTTTCTTTTTTTTTCACAATTGAATTATTTATTCGCAAATTTCTTAATTTGAAGTAAAGAAAAATAGAAGATAAAATTCCAATTGGCATCACCCGCCAAGAACCTTCTAATCCCCACAATGAAATAGCTCCGGTAATCAGAAGTGGTCCCAAAGTTCTGGAAATTTCTCCACCAACCATAAAATAACTCATTCCTTTTCCTACACGATTACCGGAAACTTGTTTTATCATCACAGGAGCCGGAACATGAAACATAGTATTGCTAATTCCAACACCAAAAAGAAGTAATGCTATTGTTGTATATGATGATGAAATTCCGAGTAAACTCATACCTACAGATGTTATAGCAGGAGATAAAATCACAAAATAACGGACGCAAATTTTATCTGCTATTAATCCTACAAATGGATTAAATAAAGATGGTAGTTTTCTAATGACATCTAATAATCCAGCCAAATACATTGAAATACCCAAATTTTCAATCAGCAAAGGTAAAACAGGTGCTAAAAAAGAAGTATAAATATCATGAAACATGTGTCCTAATGAGATTGTAATTACTTTATCAGTTTGAAATTTTTTCACTTCAGAATCCAATCAATATCCCAATAATTCCGGTTATCAATCCAACTATCACATTTAATAATTTAATAGAAAAGAATGCTCTTTTGGATTCAGCTAAGAGAGGAATCATTCCATGTCCATCTTGTACTATTGAACTTGCAAGAAGAATACTAAAAGGAATTGTTCCAGCAACATAAAGAGTTATAAAAATCATATGAGGTCCGGATTCCGGAATGATACCAATCAAAACAGCAACAATTAACACAATCCATACATTATCAGCTATCCAACTATTAATATCCATATATTGCATAAAAAAATGTACGACAAATAATGTTCCAAAAGTCCACAAAAAAATACGAGGAATATGTTTTCTAACAATATGATTCCAAAGATGTTCTTCTAAAAAATGTTCCGGTACTGTAAAAACAATAAACATTGCAATCAAAGAAGATATACATAATGTTACCCGAACCCAATTCCATGTTTTCGGTCCGATGCTTCCCATAAGTGAACCGAATAGGATTATTCCAACAAGAAGAATCAATAAACCTCGTTGCATTGATAGATGTTTTAAATCATAAATCAATTGTTTCAATGTAAAGCAAACACAGGGTTCTTCTTTATGTAAACTAAATTTGAAATTTTCAAATTTCTTATTAATAGCTTTAACATTTAATAATTTATCACTCAAATAACCAGCAATAATTCCAATAAAGAAGATTATAATTGTCAGCAATAATGCTTTTTGAGGCATTTGAGCAAACATAACAAAAGCTTCATCTCCACTTGTGGCAATCATTGTCGTCACCAGTGCTCCAAATGAAATAACTCGATGCGAAAATAATGCCACTGCTGTAAAAGCTCCGAGACAGCCGGGAATTGCTCCCAAAAAAGCTCCAAATAAATATTGAAACCATCGATTTTTTGATAGATTTTTTTGCCACAATCCATTAGTTTGCACGTTAGCATATTCGATAACCAACATCATAATGAAAACAAATCCGGTTATCATTATTGAATGTCGGAAAATATTTACAAAATTTTCCATATTACCTCCTTTGATATTTTAGGATAATACTATCAACATCAACACATAAATCTCTGGAAATTACTGGACATTTTGCTCGTAATAAGAAAAATATCGGAGCATCAAAATTGGATAATCCTTCAAAATTTCCCTGACCTTTGCTGATAATAAATTTAGATTTATTAAACCTCATTTTAAAATCTTCATTACATAATTTCATAATTGTTCCGGGTGCTGTTGAGCCGGAAGAAATGATTGTGGCAATTTTATCTAAACCGATATATTTTGCTTCAATCATTGTTGTATCATTGATAATTGGTTGTTCTTTTACTGCATAAACAACTTTCTTGCCCATTTCTTCAATCAAAATTTTATCAAAAACAGATTCACCTGAATTATCTCCTAAAAATAAAATTTCATCTGTTTCAGATAATTTCTTTCTAAAAATTTCATAATCATTAATAGCAAATTTTTGGGTCATTATTTCTTGGATTGCTTGTAGAATATTAAAGTCTCTATTTACTCCGAGATCAATAACATTTCCGGCAATAGAAAGCCTAACCGCTGCCAATAATCGATCTGAAGAATTATCAATTATTTCTCTTAATTTTGGAATCATAGAAATGACTTCATTCATATTATCATTCTTTATTTTTTTGTAAGGATCTTTGATACCGGTAATTTCTGATATCTTCTCGTAAATTAATTTTCCCGTTTCCGGTGGTGTATTTTCCATTGGAATATCAACAATCATTTTGCCAACTTCTGATAGAATAAGTTTAATTGTTTCTTCATCGCTAACAGCAATTTTCCCTGCTCGCAGAGCCTGATTCATAAAACAAGGAATACACTCAAGATAGGTTTTCATTTGTTCTCCATTTCAGAAAAGCCATAACTTTTCATTTTATTTGCCTTTCATAGATTTTTCTTCGATACGTAACTTTGCTCCTTCAAGACAATTTCTACACATATCAAATTGTGCTCTATTTTTTAGAATTCCGGATCTCATTTTTTGGAAAGCACTATTTTTCCAAATTGATTGAAGTGATTTTTCTTTGATATTTCCGACCTTAAATTGAATATCTTTATCGAAACAACATACAGAAATTTCACCATTCCAATTAACAACCGGATCTGTCCACAATCGTTTGCATCTATTTTTAAAGGTAAACTTTAGTTCAAAATCTCCATCCGAAATATTATATCTTCTATATTTTGGATTTTTTGGAAGGAAGTTTTCAATATCTTCTTTTGAATAAATTTGAATTGATTTTAACTCCAATTTGTCAACTCCAATTTCTTTTGCCAATCGTCTGATTTCAGATATTTCATTCTCATTATGTTTCATAACAAGAAATTGCCAACGAATGTATGGAATTTTAGAATTTGCTTTTTTCTTAGCTTTAATCAATTTTTTAACATTTTCCATTACTTTTTCTAAACTACCATTTACCCGATATTGATTATAAGTTTCTTGAGTAACACCGTCTAAAGAAACAATAATTGAATCTAATCCGGAATCAATTATTTCTTCCGCAGAAGGCATTATATTGAGATTTGAAGATACCAAAGTAAAAAGTTTCTGTGATGAAGCATATTTAACCATTCTAAGAAATTCTTTATTCAAAAATGGTTCTCCCTGATTCCAAAGCACTACCATTGAAGTTTTTTCTTTAATTTCATCAATTAATTTTTTAAAGAGAGAAAATTCCATATAACCTTTTTTACGTTTCAAACTACCATTTCCAGATGGACAAAGTGGACACTTTAAATTGCAAATATTTGTAGGTTCAATCATCAAAATTGGTGGAATTCCCCAAACAATAGGTTTTTTCAAGATTAAAGAAACTCCGTATGAAAGATATGCTTTGATTGCATTTATTAATCTTTTTAATGTAAAACATTTTCTTATAATATTCAAATTTTCAATTAGCATTATACCTCAATTTATTTTGATTTTTTTATATCTATTATTTGAAGAAATTTATTTGTTAATGTTTGAAGTCAATTAAAAATTTCAACTTGGCAAGTTGAGCTACTTTCTCGTAGAACAATCTGCCAGATTGTTATTGGAAATCTC
>JAOZMQ010000040.1:4714-7536 GCA_029934195.1 Candidatus Cloacimonadota bacterium
GTAGAACAATCTGCCAGATTGTTATTGAAAATCTCAACTTGGCAAGTTGAGCTACTTTCTCGTAGAACAATCTGCCAGATTGTTATTGAAAATCTCAACTTGGCAAGTTGAGCTACGTTTTGAGATACAAACTTTCTTGTCTAATTTTAGTCAAGAAAAACAGGATTATCAAAATTCTTTTTTGATGTGGAAAGTTAATGTTAGATGTAAATTTAATTCTTCCATCAAGTTGCTGGTAAATTGGACGAGTTATCCGTTGTTTTACGGTTAAATTTTTTTCTTACCAATAAATATTGACAATAATATTTAGCTGAGAATGAAGTGTTCAAAATTAAAGAAGCTTTTTTCAATCTGTAGAGAATATAGATTGGCAAAATGAAAAAAGTAAGTACTAACGTTTGTTTTTCTAAGTAATAAATGGTGAATTAGTACTTGAACGAAAAAGATAAAAGCCACTGATTGCACGGATTTAAAAGAATAAGTTCTTATTGAAATCTTAATAATAATGGATAAAATAAAGGAAAAATTTAAAATCATCCTAATGTGTGTAATTTCTCGCTATTTTTCGTTAAGGATTTATTTTCTTAAATCCGTGTAACTTTGCGTAAATCCGAGGCTTATTCTTTTTCGTTCAGACACGAATTATTACTGATAAAACAATTAACACTTTTAAAATTAGGAGTTTTTGATGAAAAGAATTTTACTTTTAGGAATGATTATCTTTGCGACTTTTTTAAATGCAGAGGTTGATTTGGATTGGGAATATTTTTTTGGTGGTATCAATAATGAAGTAGGAGCAACGATTCTTCCTCTTGAGAATGGAGAATTTATCACTGTCGGATACACAGAATCTTTTGGGAATGGGATTTGGGGAAAGCCCGATATGTATGCACTAAAATTTGATGCTCAAGGTTCGACAATTTGGGAACAAACTTATGGTGTTGCGGATAGTCTTGAAAAAGCATATTCTATTACTGAAATTAGTGATGGATTTATTATTGTCGGTGAACGAAATGAAGATGTTGTGTATGGAAATGGTTGGGGTGCAATTGTTCTTAAAATCGATTTTGACGGAAATGAAATTTGGAGCTATAAATATGGCGGTGATGATAATGATATGCTACGAGATATTCACGAAACTGAAGATGGTGGATTTATTTCTTGTGGTGTAACCCGTTCTTACGGAGCTCAATTTATTGATGGCTGGATTGTAAAACTTGATGCAGATGGAAATATTGAATGGCAGAATCATTACGGTGGTAGTGGTTACGAAGTTCTAAAACAAGTTTATGAGATAGAAGATGGATATATTGCCGGAGGATATTCAAATTCAGATAGTTTTGGAAGTTATGATATTTGGTTTATAAAAGTCGATTTTCAGGGAGAAATTATGTGGGAAGAAAGAATCGGCGATACTGGCAGTAATAGAATGAATTGTTTTAAACCAACAAATGACGGTAATTTCATTCTAACAGGTGAAACAGAGAACGGTTCTGAAGAAATGGAAATGTTTGCTATCAAAATGGATTCTCAGGCAAATGTGATTTGGCAACAAACTTATGATGCTATTGGTCAAGGAGAAGGATTTGGGATTTCTCAAACTTTTGATGGCGGATATTTTATAGCCGGTTCAGATCTAAATGCAACCGGTGGACCTGCTCAAACAAACGGGTGGGCGGTAAAAATTGATGCCGATGGTAATTTCTTATGGGATTATTATGTTGATGGTACCGGTGCTGGAGATACTTTTCAAGATGCTGTAGAAATTTCTCCCGGGATTTATTATATTGTCGGAGGAAGTAGTCTCGGTGGTAACGGAATGCTTGATTTGTGGATTTCAAAAATAGTTTCCGATGAAATAGAAACTGGCTTTGTCGCAGGAGTTGTAAGCGATTCTGAAACTCTTTTATTTCTCGAAGGCGTTAATATTTCCAACGGTTACTCCAATACTACAACGGACATCAACGGCAGTTATCAATTAGAAGCAGTTGCCGGAGAAAATACGATAAATTTTAGCTTGGAAGGGTATGAAAATTACTCAGAGATAGTTCAAGTTACTGCAAATGAAACAACGAATTTAGATGTTCTAATGATAGAGATTTCTCCTGAATTTTTGCCTCCAAGCAATTTTGCTTTAGAACATACATATCATAATGAAGGGAATTTTTATAACCTTTCTTGGGAGTTACCGGAAAATGCAACCCGTTCAATTAGTGGATTCAATATTTATATTAATTATGAACAATATCTTACCGTTGAAGAAAATGTTTTTGAATATCTTTTAACTGGGAATGATGTTAATGAAACAATGGAAGATGGTTATGTATATTTTTATATTACTGCACTTTATGAAAATCCTGATGGAGAATCTGAACCTTCTGAGATATTGCAAAGTGAAATTTATGTAAATAATTCAGATGAAATAAATTTTGTTGAAAAAAATAAATTCTTAATTTATCCTAATCCTTTTAATCCAACAGCTAAAATCTTTTATACTCTTAATGAAAGCACTGATATTGAAATCTCTGTTTTTAATTCAAAAGGTCAATTTATTCTTACTTTGGATAAAGGAGTACGGCAAAAGGGAAATCACTCTGTAATTTGGAATGGGAATAATTCAAATGGGGAGAAAGCTTCTTCTGGAGTTTATTATTTCAAAATTAGAAGAGGAAAAGAACTTATTACAAAGCGAGCGATTTTACTCAAATAAGATTTTTTTAATTCGATAACTCCTGAACAATTTGCTCGGGAGTTATTTGAAATTTTACTTATGAAACACAATAAAAAATAAAATGCAGTTTGACAGGGTAATCAGTTTTTAT
>JAOZMQ010000040.1:7636-13422 GCA_029934195.1 Candidatus Cloacimonadota bacterium
AGATCAATCAGCCTGATTGACAATTGCAGAAGCTTTTCTTTTTCTACAAAAAAAATATCAATGACGCAAAAGATAAACCCCCTTTTTCGAACGTACTCGTTCGCATTCCCCCTACGAAGGGGAATCAGTTTTTGTAGATCAATCAGCCTGATTGACAATTGCAGAAGCTTTTCTTTTTCTACAAAAAAAAATATCAATAATTTTTTAGAACTGGTAAGAATATTGCATTGTTCGTAAAAAAAATAAGGAGAATATTAATGAAATTCAAAATATCTTTAATCTTATTTCTGATGGTTGGAGTTCTTTTAGCACAAGTACCGACTATGTGGAATAATGAAACAGCAATTCGACAAGGAGTAAACATTGAATGGTTTAGAACAGCTACAAATACAAATGATGGAGCTGTTGTTTATGTATGGTCAGACACAAAACTTGGTGAACGAGATGTGTGGGCTCAAAAATTAGATTCTTCTGGAACCCATCTTTGGGGTGAACCAATTTTAGTTGATGGTAAAGCAAGTCGTCAGGAAGATCCGGTTGTAATTGGAACAACAGATGGTGGCGTTATTATTGCGTGGGTAGATTTTTCAAATGAAGATAGTGGTGATATTTATGCACAAAAAATTAATTCTAACGGTGAAAAAGAATGGGCAGATGGTGGAGTTGCACTTTGTACAGCACCAGAAATTCAAATCAGCTTAAACATTGTAAGAGATGATGATGGTGGAGCTTATGTTATTTGGATGGACATGCGTAATGCCGGTGGTTCAGATATTTATGGTGTACATCTTGATTCAGATGGAAACAATCTTTGGGATGTAAACGGAAATGCAATTGCTTCCGGTGATGGAGATCAATACAGTCATACATTCTGGGAAGACGGTCAAGGTGGAGCAATTATGGCTTATGTTACGAGAGTTGCTTCCAATGTCGATTTAGAAATAACAAGAATCTTATCAGATGGAACTCAACCTTGGGGAGATGGAGCATTAGTTTTATGCGATGCAAACGGTGATCAAGGTCCTGTAAAAATTACTCCAGATGGTGCTAATTCTTTTGCGTTAGCTTGGGCGGACGAAAGAACAGACGATGGTGATATTTATGGAAGAAGAATAGATATTGATGGAAATTTTCTTACAGATGAATTTGCAATTTATGCTGGAACAAGTAAACAGATTGGTCCACGTGTAACCTCAAATGGAGATGAAACATTTTTCGTAATTTGGGATGACGATAGATTAACCAATGATGATAGTGATATTTTTATTCAAAGAATAGACTCTGCTGGAAATCCTCTTTGGGCTCCGGAAGGAGTAATTATTTGTGATGAAGATTATCATCAAAAAAATGCTCGTATCGTTCCAGATTTAGAAGAAGGCTGTTATATTGTATGGGATGATCAACGACCAGGCGGACATCCACAAGTTGATATTTACCTTCAACATCTTGATGCTGATGGTAATAATACATTTACAGAAGATGGATTACTTATTTGCGATTCACCTAATTGGCAAGTAAAACCATCAATAAAATTCAATGACGGAAAAGTTTTTCTTGTATGGGAAGACGGTAGAAATGGCTCAATTGGTCTATATTCTCAAATTGTAGATCCTTCTGGAACTATGATTCAAGATATAAATGGGGAAATAGTTTTCTGGGGATTGTCTGGAGATGCAAGCGATATTCAGATTGTAGAAAATAATCAAAATGCAATTATTGTATGGAAAGATAATCGATTTGCAGCAGAAGGAAATAAAATATTCTGTCAAATTTTAGATGAAAATGGTAATATTTCTTTTGAAGAAAATGGAATTCAAATTACAGAGAGTTTACCTGGTGAACAAGCATATTCAAAAATAATTCCAAATAATCAAAATGGTGCAACTATCGTGTGGACACAAGCTGATGCAGAAGCAAATAAAGCATACGCTCAATCAATTGATAGCTCTGGAAATAAATTATTTGGTGAAAATGGTTTAGCATTATGTTCTCTTGCTGAGAATCAAGAAGATGTAAATATTTCATCAGAAAATGGTTCTTTTTATACTGGCTGGAGGATTATGAATTCAGCAAGTTGGCCTCCTACATATTATATTTGTGGGCAAAAAATAGTTGATGGTAATCCTCAATGGACTGATGAAGGTAAAACAATTGCTACAGCTGAAGGTCAAGATCTATTTATGGAAGATATTGTTGGTAGATATTATATCTATTCAAGCGGACCTTTTGAAGAAACAGACACTGATATTTATGTAAAGCTTGTTGATGAAAATGGAGATACAGCTCCAAACTGGCCTGAAAACGGTGTCCCAATTTGTCAAGCAGAAGAAGGTCAAAAAAATCCAAAAGGTTTTATGACATCTCAAGGTCTTCTTATAATTTGGCAAGATAGTCGTATGGGTTCTGCTGATATTTATGCTCAAATTATTAATGAAGATGCTTCTGTTGAATGGGATATTAATGGTATTCCTTTTGCAGATTATAATGCTGACCAATCACAAGCAAATGTCCTTATTGACTCTGATATTTATGCTTATTGGACAGATTTCCGTAATGGCAATAATGAAGATATTGCTATGCAGAAATTTAATTATGAGCCAACAAACCTTTGGTCTGACGATGCAGTATTTATTACTGAAAAAGACTCAGCTCAAGTTTTACCTTCAGCTGTTTCCTTTGATGAACACAAATTAGTTGTTTGGGAAGATTACTATACAAAAGATTCTGATGTTTATGCAGCTGTTGTTACTAATGACGGAGAAGTTTTAGGACCGGATAATGGTTTTGAAGTTTGTACAGAATATTCATTCCAACATGAACCTAAGTTAGCAAAATTAGATGATTCAAACACTTATGTTGTTTGGCAAGATGGACGCTCAAGTGGTAAAGAACTTATTTATGGAATTTATGCTCAAAAATTATCTGTTCAAGAAATTGTTCATAATGATGAGAATGGAATAGAAGTATCTCAACCTGTTTCTTTAAATCAGAATTATCCAAATCCATTTAATCCGAACACTGAAATTTCTTTCAATATAATGAATGATGAAAATGTTGCTCTTTCAATCTATAATGTAAAAGGTCAACAAGTAAAAACTCTTGTTACTGATGATTTAAAAGCTGGTAACCATAAGTATCTTTGGAATGGTCAAAATGATTCCGGTGAAAACGTAAGTAGCGGAATGTACTTCTATAAATTGGATACTTCTAAAAAAAGTATCACCAAAAAAATGCTCTTAATGAAATAAGAGAAAAGATAATAATTGAAGAAAGTGATAAGTTGCTTTCTTCTTTTTTTTTGGAGGAATTTTGAAAAATATTTTTTTATTTCTACTAATAATAATGACATTTGGTCTTTATGCTCAAATAGGACTTCCAGAATTTTATCATACTTTTGATGAGATGAAAGAAGAAGTTGATATATTAGTTGAACAATACCCGGACTTAATAAAAGTTGAGCAAATTGGCTGGTCATCCGGAGCACCTTTTATTGATCCAATTCCAATTTGGGCTGTAAAAATTTCTGATAATGTTAATGTTGATGAAGACGAACCGGAAGTTTTATTTGTTGGTTCTTGTCATGCAGAAGAAGTTATCGGAAATGAAATTGTAATCCACAACATTAAAGAAATTATGGATAATTATTATATTTATCCATTTAGCCAATACGTGCAAAGATTGGAAATATGGTTTATTTTATCTGTTAATCCTGAAGGTATTTCAGTTGTTATGGACGGGACAGATCTTTCTTATAGAAAAAATATGACTGATTGTAATAACAACGGAATATTTGATTTTGAAGATGGTCAAGGAAGCGATATTGATGGAGTAGATCCAAATAGGAATTATGATTATAATTGGATTCATGGCTACAGATTTATGGAAGAAGGCGGTACTGAATGGTATGACTATTTTCGCGGATTTGAACCTTTTGGAAACGGTGGAGTTGCTGCTTTAAGAGATTTTGCAGAAGAACATCATATTATATATTCTATCAATTGGCACTCATCTCGTTCCGGTTTGGTTTCTGAAAAAGTTTATTATCCATATCAATGGTTTGGTGTAGAAAATCGTAAATGTCCGGACTTTGAAATTAGTAAACAAATTGGTGAAACTGTAGCATCAAAAATTGAAAAAGAAGAAGGTGGAAGCTTCTATTTACCATCTGCTTCCAAAAATAGAGTTGGGACTTCTACACCTTGGTTTTATAATGAGCATGGTACTTTTCAGCTTACAATTGAAACTTCAAATTTACAGCCAAGTACAGAAAGTTCTTTGAATGATATAATCGCCAAATGTTCTGAAGGTGCAGAGTGGATTCTACAACGTGCAACTAAAAACTTCCTTGAAGTAAGCCCTCTTTTGACCGGAAAAGTTTTTGATGCTGAAACCGGAGAACCTCTTTTTGCAGAAATTATAGTTGAAGAAAATCATTCACAATCTTTCCGCCCAAGAATGACTGATTCTTTTGGAAGATACTGGAGACCTTTAACAAATGGAACTTATACCGTAACTGCAAGAAAAAAAGGGTATCAATCAATAACAAAACCGATAACTGTCAACAACTCTGGTTGGACAGTTGCAGCACAGGCAAATTTCGAGTTAGAACCTCTTGCCGAATGCTCATATTCTGGAATCGTTACTTGTTCCGGTAATCCGATTAACGCTACAATAACTATTTCTGATATTGAAGAAGATGATGTTTTTGACGTTGTCAATGGTAGTATGAATTTTACAGTTTTTGCAGGTGAACATAATATCAGAGTGGAAGCTGAAGGCTGTTTTCCATACATTGGTTCTTTTGAAGCAAACTCCAACGGCTCCAATAATTTTGATATAGATTTGCAATCTGAAAACATTGTTTTCAATGATGATTTTGAAAATGGAACTTCTAATTGGATTATTGATGGACCTTGGCAAATCATAACCGATAATGCTTTTGAAGGAAGTGCGATAACTGATAGTTGGGATGAAAATGACGGTTTTTATGCACCCAATTGTGATGTGAATATTACAACTTCATCACCAATTTCATTAGAAAGTGAACAAGAACATTTATTGACATTTCAGCAATACGTTTACACAGAAGATTCTTTTGATTTTGTAAAAGTTGAAGTCTCCACTGATAATCAAAACTGGAATGAAATTTACAATTGTTCCGGACAGCATGATTATTGGAATAAGATTTACATTTCACTTAATGAATTTGCCGGAAATGATGTTTTCTTAAGATTTAGATTAACAGCTGACACACCAGATCAGGACTTAAAACTTGTTGATCCAGGTTGGACAATTGATAATATCAAAGTTATAAGTGGTAATGCTACAGCAAATGATAATAATGAAAATTTTACTCCAACTTATAATTCAACACTATTTCAAAATTATCCAAATCCATTTAACCCTGAAACAACAATTAATTTTATAGTTTCTGAAAAAAATGTCAAAGAAGCAAAAATTGATATTTTTAATATAAAAGGAGAAAAAGTAAAATCTTTCTTTTTAAATGATTCGGATCTTTCAAAAGGAAATGTTGTTTGGAATGCTAAAAATGTTTCAACAGGTATTTACTTTTATAAACTTTCAGTTAATAATAAAACTATTGGTTTGAAGAAAGCCTGTTTAATAAAATAGATTAAATACAAACCACCTTTGAAATGGTCATAAGACCTTTCAAGTGGTGGTTTTTTTTTAAAATAGGAAATACAGAAAACCTGACCTCATAGATATTTTTTTTTGCTAAACCTATAGATATTTCGTAGTTACAAAATTTCGTGATTTCCTTT
>JAOZMQ010000356.1 GCA_029934195.1 Candidatus Cloacimonadota bacterium
GAAAACTAAGCTACAGAGTAGCGACAAAAAAAGAAATTTCAGAAAAAGTTAGTTTCCATCCAAGTACTATCTAATGCCTGAATGAAAAGTCCTTTTTTAGATACCTCCGGTCTTTTATATTTTCCCTTTTTTAAAACCTATGGGCATTTTAAAATCCTTGAAGTCAGGAGTCCTGAAAACTATGAAGGAAATAAATATCTTGAAAAAAATGGAGGCATTATTTGTTTTTACTAACGGAACATTAATTGCTTAACTTATATAAAATTATTATTTTTTAAACAAAACAAAGGAGAGAAGAGTATGAAAAAAAGTTCTTTTAAGAATGTATCATTAGTGCTTGTTGCATTTTTGGTAATTATTTCCGCAAATTTATTCGCAGAAACTGTGAATTACAGCGATAGTTGGGGTGAAGAAGGTTTTACAGTGAGTCATCAAACTCGTAATAACGTAAACATTCTTCATTCAATTAAATCTTTTAGTATCGAAGATATTAATATTAATGGCGAAAACATGAAAAATGTTGTTCTTCCAAATCATTTTTTACCATCAGAAGAAAGTATGCCAAATCTTCCTGGTCAAGGACGTTATATTGCAATTCCACAAGGTTCAACTCCAAGTTTTAGAATTGTCTCCTCAAGAACAGAAACATTCGAAAATATTGAGATTGCTCCTTCACCAAGAATTCCATTAGAAACAGAAGTTGGTCCTTTGGAATATTCAAAAAATGCAAAAGTTTATGAAAAAGACGCTTTTTATCCTGCAAATCCGGTACAAATATCTGAAGTGACGGAGATTCGTGGAGTAGAAGCTGTATTACTTGGAGTTACTCCATTTCAATATAATCCAGTAACCAAACAACTTATTGTTTATAGAGATTATGAAATTGAAGTAAGTTTTGACGGTGGAAACGGTCTTATGACTGACGAAAGACTTCGTAACCAATGGTGGGAACCAATTCTTCGCGATGCAATTTTAAACTATGAAAGTCTTCCTGCATATAGAGATAATTTCAGACCAATTACAAGAGAAGAAGGTTGTGATTATCTTATTATAACAAAAGATAATGACGATTTTATTTATTGGGCGAATCAGATAAAAGATTTTAGACAACTACAAGGAATTAGAACAGAAGTTGTAACTATTTCTGAAATCGGTGGCAACAATGTAAATACAATTGAAGCTTACATTAATGATGCTTATTACAATTGGGATGTTCCTCCAACAGCTATTCTTATAATGTCAGATTATGGTACCGGAACAAATGGAATTATTTCTCCAATTTATGATAACTATTGTGTTTCTGATAATATGTGGGGTGACATTAATGGGGATTATGTACCTGAAATTTCTATGGCACGTATGACAGCTCAAAATGCTACTCAGCTTGAATTAATGTGTACAAAAGTAATCGATTATGAAACAAATCCTCCTACAAGCCCGGATTTCTATGATAATCCTGTAACTGCAATGGGTTGGCAAACTGAAAGATGGTTCCAACTTTGTTCAGAAATTATTAACGGTTTTTGGGAACATGGTCTTGGTAAAAACCCGGTTAGAGAAAATAAAATCTATCAAGGTACACCAGGTGGTGCATGGTCATCAGCACAAAATACAAATACTATTGTAAACTATTTTGGACCAAACGGTCTTGGATACATTCCTTCAAACACATCTCATCTTACAGATTGGGGTGCAAATGCTACTCGTATCAATAATGATATTAACAGTGGTGCATTTATGCTTCAACATCGTGACCACGGTTATGAACAAGGTTGGGGTGAACCTGATTATAGTTCCAGTAACTTATCCGGACTTAATAATGACGATCTTACATTTGTATTTTCAATCAATTGTTTGACAGGTAAATACAACATTAATGGTGAATGTTTCGCTGAAGCTTTCCATAGACATCAACAAGGAACACTTGGAATCATTGCTGCTTCAGAAGTTTCATATTCATTCGTAAATGATACTTTTGTTTGGGGTATGTATGACAATATGTGGCCTGAATTTATGCCTGCTTATGGTTCTACTCCTGATGCCGAAGGATTTATTTATCCAGGATTTGCAAATACAGCAGGGAAAATTTTCCTTCAAGGATCAAACTGGCCTTACAATGCAAGTAACAAACAAGTTACATATAATTTATTCCATATGCATGGTGATGCTTTTACTAATGTATATTCAGAAGTTCCTCAAAATCTTGTAGTAAATCATGATGGTGCTCTTCTTAGTGGTATGACATCTTTTGATGTTACAGCGGATGCAGGTTCTGTTATTGCTTTAACAGTTAATGGCGAGATTATTGGACGTGGTGTAAGTAATGGCGGACCAATTACAATTAATATAGAATCACAACTTCCAGGAAATACAATGGAAATTGTTGTTACTAATCAGAACTTTTATAGATATTCTGCTTCTATTGATATTATTCCTCCATCAGGTCCTTATGTTGTAAATGATTCTTATGAAATCAATGATATCGCTGGAAATAATAATGGTTTAGTTGACTATACTGAAGAAATTCTTCTTTCACTTGCAGTTAAAAATGTTGGTGTTGAGAATGCAACAAATGTTGTTGTAACAATCAGTACAAATGATGCTCTTATTAATATTACAGATGATACAGAAAATTACGGAACAGTTCCTGCAAATAGTGTTGTCTCGGTTACTGATGGTTTTGCTTTTGACGTTGCAAGCTATTTTGAAGACCAACATCTTGCTATTTTTGATGTTTCTGCAACTGATGGAAATGAAGTTTGGGAAACAAGTTTTTCTGTTATCTTAAACGCTCCTATTCTTGAGCTTGACGGAATGATCGTTGACGATAGTACCGGTGATAATGATGGAATCCTTGATCCGGGTGAAACAGCTGTTATCACTGTTCCAAATTATAATGTTGGAATGTCTGATTCTCCTATTGCTTTTGCTACAATGAGTTGTAACAATTCAGATATTACAATGATTACTGATTCTTATGAAGTTGGTGTTATTCAAGCGGAAGGAATGGAATATGCTGAATTTACAGTTGAAGCTTCTAATAATATCGCTGTTGGAACTGCAATTTCCTTCGTTTATAATGTAGTAGCTGATGACTATTCTGCTTCAACTTCTTTTGGTCATTCAGTCGGTCTTATTATTGAAGACTTTGAAGCTGGTAATTTCAGTACATTTGATTGGGAATTTTCAGGTAATGCAGATTGGACAATTGATGGTGATGCTTATGAAGGTGATTTCGCAGCTAAGTCTGGTTCAATTTCTCACAATCAAACTTCGAGTTTAGTTTTAGAAGCAAACGTTATTGCTAACGGTGAAATCAGTTTCTTTAGAAAAGTTTCATCAGAAAACAACTACGATTTTCTTAGATTCTATATTGATGGTGTAGAAAAAGGTGAATGGTGTGGATCTCAAGCATGGAGCGAAGTTGCTTATAATGTTACAGCAGGTGAACATGTCTTTAAATGGACTTATTCAAAAGATGGATCAGTTAGTAGCGGTTCAGATTGTGCTTGGGTAGATTATATAATTTTCCCTTCAATGGTTTTTGTTGCAACTCCACAAGTTGTTGTAAATCCTACAAGTATTTCAGAAGAAATTCAACAATATACAACTGGTACTCAATCATTTGAAATTTCAAATGTTGGTAATGCTACTCTCAATTTTACAATTGAATTTG
>JAOZMQ010000357.1 GCA_029934195.1 Candidatus Cloacimonadota bacterium
ATATTCTGCCATTCTAATAATATGAGAATAAATAACATCAATTTTTTTTATCTCAAGATTTTTACTAATTTCATTTTTTACTTTTTTGTAATGATAATAACATATCTGAGAGGGTAATTTTGAAAATAATAACCCTGATATTACTTTTATATAAGAAAAATATTTGTTCACTTTTATCATATGAATTTCGTCAACAAAATCAATCAATCCGGATTTATATTCTAATTCCTCTTTTTTTTCATATAAACACACTAAGATTATTTTATGTTTTTGGGACAGGATTTTTATAAAATTATATGTTCGTAATTTATCTCCTCTGTTGGGAGGAAAGGGAATCCGAGAAGTCAAAAATAATATATTCATTTATTTATCCAACAATTCTTTATAAATCAATGTAAGTTTAATTTCTTCATTTTCCCAATTATAATCGGTCAATATTTTTTCACGACCAATTTGCCCCATTTGTTTCGCAATTTCAGGATTTTCATATAAATAATTCATTGCTTTTATAATTTCTTCCGGTTTGGTTTGATTAACAAAAATTGCACAATTTGTATTTTTCAATATTTCTCTCCAAAGAGGAAAATCGGAAACAATAATTGGAATTCCTGCTAACATATATTCAAACATTTTATTGGGGAAAGTATTGATATTATTAGGTGTATTTTTCATAAGAAGTAAGCCGGCAAAAGAATTCTTCATAATATCGTAAATTTCAATTCTGTTTTGAAATCCATAATAAGTTACATTTTTCCATGATTTCATTTTTTTTACTTCGTTTTCCAACTCCTGAAAGACAAAACTTCCTGCTAATTTTAGTTCAAAAGATTCATCTAAAGATAGAGCATCTACCATTAATTTTATTCCTCTATTCTCTGTTATTGCTCCGATATAGCAAACAGATTTTGAATGTGTAATTTGCTCGGAATCTGACAAATATTCTTTGAGAATTGGAAAATTATTTATTGCTTCTACTTTTTTATTAAACGGTAAAGTTTCCTTTTTTATAAGTGGAGTAGCCGTAATAATAAAATCAAATTTATCCAAAACATTTTTTTCAATAAATGAATATATTATAGTAATAAGAGAAATTACAAAATTTGGTATCCGGTAAGGTTTACTATTAAAATGTTTTTTAATATGTTCATGAATATCAAAAATTATCTTTTTATGAAAAACTAATTTCAAAATCATAGCACATAAGATTAACTCCGGATCGTGGATATGATATATTGCAGCATTAATTTGAACAGCTTTGTAAAGCATTAGAATTGGAGCAAATAAAATTCTGAAAAGGCGAGATTTGAATTTTGGGAAAGTATGGATTTTTACTCCGTTAATTATTTTAGGAACATCATTGACTGCAATTAGATGCGTGTGATAATTTTTAGCTAAAGATGAGCATTCTTTATAAAGAATACGCGTGTCCTGATGAAAATGAACACTGCTAAGATGACATATTTTCCTCATTTATTTACTCCATATATGTAGAATTTTTATCTCAAAAGGATTCATTATAAATCCCTTTTGATAAATATTCGAGGTAACTAATTTTGTATCAAAATCTAATATTTTTATTATTTTAGGATCTGTACTCTTCAAAGTAATATTTTGCTTTTCTTCGGAATTATTAGAAATAATGACAATTGTTTTCTTATCCAATTTATAGCAACAATAATCTATTCCAATGTTATCTTTACCATTTTCTATAATAACAATATTGGGTGAATATTTGCCAGATAAAATGCTTTTTTCTACTCCTGAATTTCGAAAATCAGTGATTATTTTTTTTACATTCAGATATGATTCTTCATTACAAGCAAAATTTGCAAAAATATTAATTCCTTTGGCGCCGCAAATAATGGCTGTAAAAAATTGATAACGGAATTCTTCATAGGAAGGTAAACGCGAAACATGAGCCCAATTTTTTCTTCCAATATGATAATTAGATAGAGTTACAGCTTCATAAATTTGATGTTTATAAGTACTATTATATTCAATTATATGTTTTTTAAAACTAATTAATTTCTCATAAAATTTTTGAAAACCACAAAAGGGTGGAATCGTTTTTAAAAGATTTTTTTTGATATTTGCTTGTTTTCTTAATGGATAAAATAGAGGAGCAATAATATCATTATAATCATTTAGATAATTAGTATCACCGGTATAATTGCTCAATGCACTACAAGACATCAAATATTTATTCTCACCAGAGTTGCGGATGATATTTGCAAAATTTTCAGTGTTTTTTTGTGTCCAAATAGTTGGAATTAAATCATCATTAAAATAAACATTAATATTTTTATTCTTTAAAACTTCGATTTTGTAACTTTCTAATTTTGAAGCCGGATAATTCTTTCCTGAATATTTATTATAAATTTGAGGATAAATTTCAATATCAATATTTTTTGCCAAACTATCAACAATATCAAAAATATATTCATGATTCTTTAAGTAAAGAATAACACCGGTAGCCACATTATCATCAATCAGTTTTTTTATACGATGATAGGAATCTCTTTTTTCTAAAGAATGAAAGGGTTGCTGAAAACTTGGGGAATATGGCTTCCAATCAGTTTTCCCATAATGAGACATATCCGGATAATAACTTTCATACCAATTTATTGGAAAATAATTCTGTCCTTTTTGAGAAGTTTTTGTTGTAAAATTTCTCTTTATTGGTTTTGTGTCTTCCATCTGATATGATCGAATTCCATAAAGATTTGAGAAACACAAAATCAATAAAATTAGTTTTACCTTACTGACAAATATCTTCATAAACCTGATAAATTTTTTTTGCAATATTCTTATAGTTAAAGTTTTCTTCAACAAAATTTCTTATTTCATTTTGGTTATAAAATTCATAATTATCAGTCATATTTCTTATGCCAGATGCAAGAGCTTGAGAATTTGCCTTATCTATTTTTATCCCAAATTTGTCTGGAACAAAATATTCCGGTCCTCCAGATTTTGTAACAATTACCGGTTTCCCCGAAGCCATTGCTTCAATAACAACCACACCAAAACTTTCAAACAAACTTGGGTGGACATAAATATCAGCTAAATCAAAATATTGTTGAATTTTATTATTAGGAATATATCCGACAAGTTCAACTTCTTCTTGAAGAGAAAATTCCGCAATCATTGATTCTAAATTTTTACGCTCTTTCCCCTCTCCAATAATAGTCAATTTACAATGAGTTCCTTTGTTTTTTAGAATATTAAGAGCTTCAATTAAATATTGAAATCCTTTTGTATCTAATAGATTTCCAATAGAAATAAGTTTAGGTTTTTTCTTATCTATTTTCTTCTCTCTGAAAATGAATTTTGAAACGTCAACTCCATTTGGAATCAAGTGAATATTATTAATATTTGGAAATTTATTTTGAATTTCTTGTTTCAATCTTTTAGAAACGACTATATTTGTTTTGGCATTTTGAAAAACGTGTTGATAAATTTTTCTGTAAATAGAATTTTCAGTAATATCATAATTTGTTTTACCGTAATGTTCAGTTATTATAAATGGAATTTTTTTATTCTTACAAAAATGATAAATAGCTTGCCCTGAATAAATGGTAAAATGAGAGTGAATCAAATCAAATCTCCATTCTAAATATATTCTATGCAAAAGTTTTTTTGATAAAAGATACT
>JAOZMQ010000041.1:0-3640 GCA_029934195.1 Candidatus Cloacimonadota bacterium
AAGATTTTTTCAAACACAAATTTCTTTAATCTCCAATCATCTGAAGAAATATATTTTTCCAAAGTTTCGAGAGTTATTTTATAATCCCAAAAGCAATATTTTAGAATATCATCATGCAGTTCTTTTTTGTGATACTCTAACATTGTATAGTCTTCAACAGTTCGTTAAATTTATCAAAAACTGTTTCTGCGGAAATTCCGAGTGTTCTATCTGTTCTATCTTTGCAATCCCAATTTCTCAGATATGGGTGTTGTGGTTTGTGCCAAGCTTGCCATTTTTTAGGATTTGAATGCGGACCGAAAATCGCAATAGAAGGAGTTTGTACCGCAATGGCAACATGATTTATTCCGCCATCTTGACTGATATACATTTTACTTCTTTTAAGAAGTGCAGCAGCTTCATTGAATTTAGTAGGAATTGCCATAATTGGTTTTGTCTTCATTTTAGAAATAATTTCTTCGCAAAGAATATCTTCGTTTGGTCCCCAAAGAAGCACAACTTTCAAAGCAGAATTTTCTTGAATTAAATCACCAAGTTTTGCAAAATTATCTATCGACCATTGTTTAGCAAGAACCGGAGTTCCAGGAGAAAATATGACAAAACTTTTTTCTTTAAGATTAATTTTTTCTAACCAATTATCAATTTTTAATTGAGAATCATCTTTGATTTTGTAATACAAATCGTGTTCTTGTTCTTGAATTCCAAGAGGTTCTAAAATATGAAATTTCATTAAAGAATAATAACGATCATTTGTTCTTTTTCGTTGGAAATTATAAACCCAATTCCACCGTTTCAATTTCCAGCCAAGACGATATTTGGCTCCGCTAAAAAGAGTAATTTGTGCTGAACCGGTTCCTCGCAACTGGTCAATTATCAAGTCATATTTTTGTTTTCTTACTCTCGCAATCATTCTCATTCTTTCTGTATAATAGGCAAAACCTTTCTTTTTTTGCATCAATATCAAATTATCAATAAAAGGATTATCTTCCATCAATGTCAAATATGGCTTTTGAATCAAATAATTAATTTGTGCATTAGGAAATTTCTTTCTCAGAAAAGGTAAATATCCTGTATTCAATAAAATATCTCCAAACGGTTTATATTGAATTATGAGAATTCTTTTTATTTTTTTTAGCTCATTTTCAGGGATTCTTTCAGTCATTTTTTTATCTTTTTTTTGTAATTAACATATTCTTTTTCTTCAATTAATTCCGACCCGAATTTCAGATTTATCTCTTTCTTGATTTCAGCTCGCACATCATTCTCAAAATAAACTCTTCGTGCAAGTTGCACAAATTTATCATCAAAGTTTTGTTTGGATTCTTCAATACGAATATCATCTTCGATATGCCAAAGTTTGAGATTTACTTCTTTCAATCTTTTGAACTCATCCGAATTTGTGTTGACTCCGATTTTTTCAATTTCCGATTTTAATAACTCGTATTCTTTTTTTACATTTGAAAGTTTCTCCGGATTCTTAAATTTTTCCTTTTTGATTTCAAGAATGGTAACTTTATCGACCACTTCTCCGATTGATACTTCAATTTTCATTTTGACTCCTATTATTTTCTAAAATTTTAATAAAATGTTTAACTCTCAGCAAAAAACTTTGATGCTTGTTAAATTTACCTTCTTCAAAAATAAATTTGTCGTTTTGAAAGACAAATCGGCCGGGTTGATTATCAATATACATAAGATTCTCTGTAGATTGTCCAAATATTGATTGAAGTTCATTAACTAAAAATGTTCCGGCTTCTGTCTCAAAAAAATCAACATCCATAGAAAGGAATTTACCTTTGTCACAAATTTCTTTTGTCAGATGGAGCAACTCTTCAGGTGGTTTGTCCCATCCTTTGAGTTTAGTTCCGCTGGCAAATTCTCCGGATTTTAATTTCTTGTGCCCGAAATATGAACCATCAATTTTAACAATTCTCCATTCCCATTTGATTTTATGATATTCTTGAATCAAAACAAAATGTTTCTGAATTGTTCCTAAAGCCGGGAATTTTAAAACTCCTGTAGTTTCAGGAGTATAACCGAGAGTAAGTTTAGGGTTTGCAATTCCGAATATTGAATTTGCGATATATTTTGCCTGGAGTTTGTTTTTAATTATTTTCACTCCTTTTGATGATGTTCCTGTATTCATCTTAAAAACAAATGGATAAACTGCCAAATTGTTAATGTAATCAATGAAGTCTTTTTTTCGATAAAAGATGTATGTTTTCGCATGTGGAAATTGGTTTAATTCTAACCAATAAGCCATCATTCGTTTATTTTCGTAAATAAATAATTCATCAAAAGAAGGATAAATCGGCTTGCGAATCCAGTTTGTAATAATATACAATCTCTCATCAAAAAGAGTTTTTCTTTCATTAAATTTTGAAGGCGGTCTGCACAGAAAACCATCACAATTTGATTTCTGAATTTGTTCCATCCAATCATCGGCAATTATATCAATAATTTCATAATCAATCTCGAGTTCTTCACAGGATTTGATGTAATATTTGTGCATATCTCTGAAGGCTGTAAAAATTCCGAGTTTCATTAAAATCTCCAATATTCACGAATTTCTTCAACTGCTCGTTCAGAAGCTTTTCCGTCTAAATCGTCAAACATAATTTTATTGTAAAAACGCCTTTTAACTGAATGCTCATCTGGATTTTTGATTGCTTTTTTTAATGCTACTTTCATCTCCTCGAATGAATCTACTCTATAAGAAATTTCATCTAACATTCCGCTGATTTCCTGTGTAAATCTTTTCATATGCGGAACTTTATAAGTAACAATAGGTTTATCCAAAGAATTGAATTCCGCTATAATAGAACTTATGTCTGCAATCATAACATTCGCAATCATTAAGAAAGGTAAAATGTCTTTATCTTTGATGTAATTAATCTTTTTTGTATTTTCCAATATCTGTTTTTTGTCGGGTGTTGTCCATTGATGAACAGTTACCAAAACATTATAATCATCGACAATTTCCGCTAATCTTCCCACCCATTTATCAATAGCTGAATATCCTTTTTTGTTCCAAGTTGCAGTAAATAAAATTGTCGGTTTGGAAGAATCTAAATTTAACGATTTTCTAAGTTTAGTAAGTTGCATCTCTGTAATTTTCCCGTTAAACATAGAATCTATTTTTGGAAATCCTACTGCTTTTGAAGAATGAATTCCTTTTGCTTCAGCCAGCTCAACTTCCTTTTGAGAAGTCATAAAATATTTGTCGAATTCATTATAATGTTTAGCATTTATGAAATCTTTAAAATGATATGCTCCGTGTCGAATTCCAATTTTTTTTATTTTTTTTGCAGGAAATTTTGCTGTCGAATGGCGAGCCATTATCACTACATCTGGAAATGTTGGATACAAAACAGAATCAATACCAAAGTTTTTCAAAGTACTTTTTACTTTTCTATTTTTT
Organism: Candidatus Cloacimonadota bacterium; assembly: GCA_029934195.1. Lineage (GTDB taxonomy): Bacteria > Cloacimonadota > Cloacimonadia > Cloacimonadales > JAOZMQ01 > JAOZMQ01. The sequence continues at coordinate 3,422 of JAOZMQ010000041.1, forward strand.
GCCACAATTCTCACAAACGGCATCTTATAATGAATATTTTTAAAGCAAATATAATCAACCTGTCCGGCACAAAAAAAATCGATTCTTTTATTCTTAGAAAATATTTTGGATATTTTCCACGCTGCTCGATACGGATAACGAAGTAAATATTCAAAGACTTTCATTATACAAAAACAGCCGTAATTTTTTTATCAATATCGGGTACAACTTTCGTCTCAT
>JAOZMQ010000041.1:3740-13319 GCA_029934195.1 Candidatus Cloacimonadota bacterium
TATTTAGTTTTTTTTCATCTTCAGGGCGTAATTTTAGTTTCAGAGATTTTACATCGTGTACACCAAGTAAAACCACGGAATAAAATGTAATATCTTTTTTGCTGTTTGCAAGAAGGTATTTATCTCTGAGAATTGCAATAAAACTAATAAAAACTTGATTATTACTCGCTTTGTCAATTTCGTCAATTATAAGAATTACTTTTTTCCCAATTTTTTTTAGCCATTTTGTAATAAAACGGGATAAACCCTTAAAGTCTTTTATATTTCTTGCTGATTCTTCTAAATAATCAGATAACTCTGGATTATCAAAATAAAGTCCTTTTGCGAAAATTTCCAACACAGTTGGAGCAAATTTTTCTTCCGATTCAAAAGGTAAATCACCAATTCCTTCAAAACTGGTCGAGATCACCAGATATTCATCTTCATATTTTTCGAATTCTTGAGTTAATAGATATTGCATCGTAGTCTTTCCGTGTTGTCGTGGAAAGTTTATAGTAAAATATTTCCCCTTATTTATAAGAAGTTTACATCTGTTAAATTTTTGGGAAACATCACACATATAATGTTTTTCGGGAATACATAAGCCGGTTGTATTAAATTCTTTCATATTTTTCCTTAACTTTTGATATGGACTTCAAATTGAAGATTATATAACTCTTTATATTTTTCACAAGAGCTCAATAATTCTTTATGTTTTCCCATACCAACAATTTTTCCTTTGTCTAAAACAATAATTTTATCTGATGAAAGAACTGTAGAAAGTCGATGAGCAATCATAATTACTGTCCTATTTTCAGTCGCTTTTTCAATAGCTTGTTGTACTTTAAATTCTGATTCCGAATCAAGAGCACTTGTGGCTTCATCAAAAATTATTATTGGAGGATTAGAAATAATAGCTCTAGCAATACAAATCCTTTGTTTTTGTCCACCAGAAAGATTTGAACCTTTACTCAAAAGTTTTTCATTATATTTTTCAGGCATCTTATTTATAAAATCATCAGCGAATGCAATTTTGGAAGCATCTTCTACCATTTTACTATCCACAATTTTGTGAGAACCATATCCAATGTTTGCTTTTATTGAGTCACTAAATAAATAAGAATCTTGAGTAACTGTGCCAAAGAGGGAACGATAATCACTAATTTGAATATTTCGAATTGGAATATTATCAATAAGAATCTCACCTTTTATTGGGTCATACATTCTGGATAAAAGATTAATAATTGTGGTTTTTCCTGAGCCACTACTACCAACAAGAGCAATTTTTTCGCCTTTAGAAATTGAAAAATTGATGTTCTTCAACACAGCAGTTTCAGGATTGTAATGAAAATTAATATTATTGAATTGGATTTTATTTTCGAAAGACAATTTCTTGATTGGATTTTTAATTTCATAAATGCTATTTTTATTTTCTAAAATTTCAAAAACTCTATCAAGAGAAACCAAGGCTTTCTTAATAGAAGAATACGCTTTAGTCATTTCTTTTAATGGATGTAAAATTGAAAAAATTGCAAATAGAAAAGCCATAAAGTCACCAAAAGATAATCCTGAATCAAATTGTAAAACTTTTGTTCCCCCAATCATTAGAACTATTATTCCTGTAATAACACCATTCATTTCAGAGATAGGAACATTCAAATTAGCATATATTCTAGATTTACTCCAGGCATTTAAGTATTTCTTAGTAATTTTATTAAACTTTGATATCTCGAAATCCTCTTTTGTAAATGCTTTTACAATTCTGATATTATTGAGAACTTCTTCGACATTTGAAAACATTGATGAAGTTCCACTTTGTAATCTTTTTGCATATTTTTTGATTTTTTTCCCTAAGAGACCGATACTAATTGTAAAAATAGGAACAATTACAATACTCAATAGAAAAAGCTTTGTATCAAAATAAATCGCAATTCTGACGAGAATGATTATTGTAAATGAATTCCGAATAATATTAAAAATTGACATTATTAGTTGTTTATTAATAATTGAGACATCGTTTACCAATCGTACTAAAGAGTCACCGACATTATTTTTATGAAAAAAATCAAGAGATCTTGTTAAATATTTGGCAAATAATTTATTACGCAAAGAGCGAACAGCATTTCCTCGAAAAATAATAAGTGAATATCTTTCAAAAAAATAGAGAAGATTCTTTATTAAGAATAACAAAAAAACAGCAATACAAAGGAATTTTAATAAAACAAATTGATCAGTAGTTTGCCAAATTTGTTCATTTTCATCAATTAAGGGTTTGAATGTTTTGAAACTTAAAGAAAAAATATTAAAACTAAAGTTGTGGAAAAAATTGCTGAAAGATTCAGCACTAATACTCAGAAATTCGCCAAATGTATGATAAATGTTTTGTTGAGTTCTTTGTACAAAAATATAATCAAGCATTGGTTTTATCAAAGTGACATTTAGTCCGCTAAAGATAGAATAAAATGCTGTAAAAATTAATCCAGCAACGAGATAATACCAATAGGACATAGCATTTTTAAAAATAAAATATATTCTGTTCATTTACTTCCTCTTTATTTGAATTAACTTTTTCAAACTAACTCATTGTGTCAAGGGTGCATTCCCAAAGTATGGCAAAAATAAAAAAAATATTGCAAAGAACATCATAGATCAGACCTTTGATAAAAATACTACAATAAATTTATGACGGATGCCTATGATGCTCATAAACTTTTTTAATAATTTTAATTTTGTTGTAAAGGGAAAAAATTGAATCTTGTATAACTGTTTTTTTAAACAATTCAATTTCATCAAATTTGAGAAAACCCTTATCTCAATATTTAATAACGAAATAGCCGTTTTATTAAAATTAATTCTGGGAAAGTTTTTTTTAATTTCAGAATTCCTGACCTCATTTAACGAACAGTTACGCCATATTTCTTGCTGTTTGTGGCTGAAGTTGCCGAAAAAGGGGTTAAGGGAACTAACCAAAGCGTATATGGTTAAATCTCAAAGTTTGTTTCGATTGAATTGTTTTGATTCTGCAATACTCTCCACTATTATTCACGATTATCCATAATTTTCAAAAAAAAATCCGCTCATTAATTTTATTTCTTTAAATCAATGAGCGGAAAGTAATCTAAATTATTTCAGTAGCAGCATTTTACTAATACTATTTTTCCCATTAATAGAAATTTTATAGAAATAAACGCCTGAACCTACTTCTTTATTATTCATATCTTTTCCGTGCCAGAAAATTGAATTCATTCCCGACGAAAATTCTTTTGAAGGATATGATTTAATGTGTTCACCTTTAATATTATAAATATCCATTGAAACTGAAGTATTATTATATTTTACTGAGAATTTTACTTCTGTTGTTGGGTTAAAAGGATTTGGATAATTACCAAGATTTGCATCAATAAAATCATTTGTAGAATTGCAATTACCAACTCCTATTGCAGATGCAGTTACTTCAATTATATTGATTAAATGGAAAGGATCATTACTTGAAATCATAATTTCCCCGCTATAATCAATTTCTTCTGTTGGTAAGAATTTCACCTGAATTATTTCAAATTCAAGAGGTTCAATAGAGTAAGAAAGATTTTCTCTCGCATTATCTGTACTTGATTGTTTTGAATTTCTTCTTGATGACAATGAAGTTATCTCAAATCCTTCTAATTCATAAATTTCACCAATTAGTGCAATTTCTCCCATATTAAAAATTGTAATTTGTTTTACAAGACTATCGCCAATAGCAACTTGACCAAAATCTAAAGAAGATTGATCAATAATGAATTGTGGAATTACACTATTTACGTGTGGAGGGAAAATAATATCATCAACCCAAACACAGTCTTGTCCACCCGTTGCAGCCTGATCTTTTATGTAATTCCATTTGAAAGTATGTTCACCAGCAGACACAAAATACGATGATTGTGACCACGCAGTTTCACCATCCCAACGCCCCATTTCAGTACCATCTATAGAAAATTTTAAATAATCATAATTATTATTTGGATCTTGTTCACACGAAGTTTTTTTATAAAAACTAATTTCACTATCATTGAGAATTGTTAATGAAATTGACATTTCTGTTTGTTGTTGATTAGAAATATTTCCTGATCTTGCAGAATAAATTCCACCGTTTGATTGATTTGAAACAACACTCCAGTTTGCGTTTCCAGAAAATTCCCAATTGTATTGAGAGAAATCTCCGGTTTCAAAGTCTTCTGTAATTAATCCGATTGGGACAACATATTCAGTATTTGCAGAATAATTTCCATCACCTTCATAAGAAATATAGAGCATTGCCATGTAAGAATCAGGTACATTTTCAGAAATAGTTAAATTGAAAATACAATCACTGTTTTCACCTTCTTCAAGGATATTTAACTCATTATTTCCTTGATTAATTTCAATAAAAGGGTCAGTCGTTGAAAGTTGAATTATTAGATTTTCTACTGCTGTTCCACCATTATTTTGAACATTAAAGCTAATATCAGTTGTTTCTCCGGCATCTAAAATTCCATTTCCATTATCAAGAATTGTAAGCAATCCAGTTTGAACAACCGGTGAAAATGCAATAAAATTCATTTGTGGATTTCCGGTAAAAGTCCCGGAAACAATATTTGCAATAATTTCAAAAACAGTGCTATTTGGAATTGAGGATGAGACCTCAAAAGTAAAAGCATTATCAATTGTAATAGTTGTATTAGCTGGTAATTCTTCAATTTCTTCCATATTATCAGAAATTGTAATATATTGATTTTGTTCTTCAATTGTGATAGATGTGTTTGAAGCAGATTGGGAACCTATATTTTTTAAAGTAATATTTAAACTGACTGATTCTCCAAATTCAATAACATCGTCATCTTCGGTTACAACTTCATAGTCTTCAATAATTATGTAAGGAGCATTACCAGCGATTAAATCAATTGTTCCTTGATAAGTTAAATAATTATGAGCTGAAATATTAATTTCAATCAATCCAAGTCCTTGGAAAGGTTCTTCAAATTCAAGAGTAATACTTCCAGAAGCTCCAGTAACACCACTTATAAGATGCTCACCATTTAAGGAAAGACCTACGAGCGCATTTGAGATTCCGGTAGCAATTGTTATTTCTGTATCATCTAATGTTATTGCATCAGGATAATTTGGATTGAAAACTAATGGTTGAGCTGTCCATAAATCAGCAGTTGGATCACCGAAAACTGTTACTTCATAAAATGACCATCTAAACCACGGATCATTTGTGCATTGTGAAATTCCCTCAATTTTTGAATCATTATTTGCAAGAGCAACTTTAGTAATACCATCTCCAACTAAAGCATTAAAAAAATGTCTATCGAGAAATTGTGAACTTGAATTTGTACCACCTGGCATATACCAACCATATCTGGTATTTCCGATAAAAATTGCACATCCATTATCAATTGTGGTGAATTTTTCTGCAATACAATTCATATCAAATGCTGCTGGATAACACCCCTGCGTATAAATAACAAAGAAATTATTTTCAACTCCATTAGCAGTTAAAGAATTATTAGTAACATCTGAAATGTAAAACTTCATATTATAATCTGTATTGGAATGTCCAAGATGATTAAGAATATTGATTCCATTGTTCATTTTATTTTTTAATTGAGATAATGACCAATATCCATCTCTTTCATAAAGGTAATCAACACTAATATTTGTTGGAAGTCCAGCAGTTGTATAACCATCATAATTACCGCCTTGAACTATTTGGTCTTTATAATTTCCACCATAAGTATAAGGATCATTATTAAGTTCTTCTCCAACCATAAGATAATTTTCCAAATCATTCACAACCGGATTTAATTGATACATAATTTGTTTATTTATTGCAGCATCAAATTCCTGTGAAGTACTTGCAATAATACGTCCGGTTGCAATTTCAGGATAATAATCAGCTTCATAAGCTTCACCCCATTCTCCATTATCATTAGTATCCCAATCTGGTCCACTTCCTTGTCCAACTCTATCTAAACCGGAGAAATATACATCTGATGGAAGACCATGATCAACGGTTTCTCCTGCAACAAGTGTAAATCCTCTGAAAGGGATAATCTCGCTATCTCCACCTAATAAAACAAAATCAGTTCCATAATTCTCATAGCAAAAAATCAAAAAATTTCTCAATTTTTCTGAATCATCAACACCAGAATAATTATTGTAAATATTTTCTATTGTTTCAATTAACGGATTATATCCTTGTTTGATTTTCAATTCCATAAGTGGCTCAAAATTGGTTACATAGTTTGCACCTGTTACAATAACCAATTGATGATTTTCGTCTCTTGTTTGTTCTGTTTGTGGATATAAATTAATATTCTCATAATTCAGGACAGCATTTGCAATTTCTTCATTGGTTACTGAATCTGATCTAAAAAATCTACTAAATGAAGCATCTGATTCTGAAGAAAATTCTGTTTCAATTTCTATTTCTAAGTTTGAATAATAAATTATCTTCTTTGTGACCGGATTATATTGAACCGGATAAATATTTGTTACAACAATTGAATGTCCTTTGTAATATTGAGTAGTTAATTCTGTATTAAGATTTTCAGGATAGAAATTATTTGAGTTATAGGTTTTTTGATTCGGTGTAGTAAAAGAAATTTTACCTTGATAACTCATTGGAACTGGAGTTTGATTAGGAATAATATTAAAATCACCTTCGAGAATTTCAGAATTACTATAGTGAACATTGATGTTTACAGCTTTCTCTCTCGGAGGTAACAATAATGTAACCGGTTTGACTGGCAATTGTGGTTCTCCGGGAATTGTTAAATAAATACAATCATCAATTGATATTTTATCGTAAGTTTCCGAGTTGTCAAAAGCAGTAATTCCGTCGATTTGTGGTTCTGCAATCTCGAAGTTAAATGACACTGTGTTTGCTAACAATGGCATAAAACTACAGACTACAAGTAATAAAAACAATTTTTTCATTATTATCCTCTTTAATTTTTTATTATAAACAAAGAAATTTTTGTTCCAATATTTGCTTTTTTATTTTTGAAATGAAAAATTATATCCTTTTGATGAATTGGATGTTACTTGACTCTGCTAATTTTTTATTTGTTTTGTTTGTACACAAAATTCCGAAGTCCTGCAAAAACAAAGTTTTTGAACTATCACGAGAAATAAAACGGGTACGTTTAAAACAAGTACGCTTAAAACGAGTACGCTTAAAACGAGTACGTTTTTGCGGTCTTTTTTATTTACTTCATTCCCTTCATTGTTAAAAAGTTCCCTTTTCGTTTAAGCACAAATTAATACTTCTTGACCTATGCAATGTGGAAAATAATTTCGAATTACTTTTGTTTGGGATAAAGCACTTGAGTTTTTAAACTTTTATGCTTTGGATTTTTATTCAAAACTGAGTATAAATATTAATTTGATTTCTCTTCATAAATGGAGTTATAGGTGGAAAAAAAACATTTGATTATGGGAACAGCAGGTCATATTGACCATGGTAAAACTTCTCTTATTAGAGCATTAACGGGATATGATTGTGATACGCACAAACAAGAAAAAGAAAGAGGAATTACCATCAATCTTGGGTTTTCTCACTTAGATTTACCTTCCGGTAATAGTGTCGGAATTGTTGATGTTCCCGGACATGCCGATTTTATTAATACAATGGTTGCAGGTGCCAGTGGAATTGATTTTGTTTTATTAATCATTTCCGCAGATGAAGGTGTGATGCCTCAAACCAAAGAACATCTTAATATTATGAAAGTGCTAAATGTTAAATCCGGAATAGTTGTATTAACAAAAATGGATTTAGTTGATGAAGAATTATTAGAATTAGCAATTGAAGAAGTAAATGAATTTGTTGAAGGTTCTTTTCTTCAAAATGCTCCAATTATTCCTGTTTCGTCTATTTCAATGAAAAATATTAAAAAACTAATAAATGAAATTGAAAATCTTTTCCAAGTAATTCAGAGTAAAGATGTGTCCGGATATTTTAGAATGTTTATAGATCGAATTTTTTCTATCAAAGGATTTGGAACAATTGTTAATGGTTCTGTTTTGTCCGGTTCTCTTTCTAAAGAGGATTCAGTGTTTTTATTGCCAAAAGGTGATCAGCTTCGAATAAGAAGAATTGAAAAACATGGTCAAGAAACTGATAAAATATTTGCAGGAGATCGAGCATCTTTAAATCTTGTAGGGTTAAAAAGGTCAGATTTCCAAAAAGGAATGCTTCTTTCATCTAAATATATCAAACCAACAAATTTAATTGATGCAAATATAACTCTATTTGAAAATGATATTTCAATCGGTCTTTGGAGTCAGGTTTTATTCATTCTTGGAACAATTCGTATTGCGGCAAGGATACATTTACTTGATAAAAATAAATTGTTAAAAGGAGAATCCGGTCTTGTACAAATCTATCTTCCAGAGCCGATATTAACCGTTTTTGGTGATAAATTTATTATTAGAAATTCTTCGAAAGAGATGACTATAGGTGGCGGAACTATTATTGATGTTTATCCTTTACATCATCGAAGAAGAAGGAAAGAACAGATTGATATCGTTGAAAAATTATCCGGTGGAGATTATAAAGAATTGATTGCAACAGAGGTCAGAAAGTCAATATCACCGGTTACAGAATTCTATATTGCAGATAAAATCAATATTTTTCCAGAAGCTGTTGAAGAAATAATTAAACAAGGTCTTCCAGAAGATATTGAAATTTATCATGATAAAGAAAGCTATCTTTTATTAAAAGAGACAATTATTAGAAAATTAAAAAGGTCAATTATTGAAAATTTACATAAATATCATGATCTTAATCCTTTCGTTGAAACAGGCAGAAATTTTACAGAACTTCTTGGAATTTTCAGGCAAAAAATAGAAGAAATTCATAAGAGAATCCTTAAACTTTTTCTTGCTGAAATGATAAATAATGGGAAACTAAAAAAAGTCAATAATACTTGGGCATTAAAAAAACATTCGATTGTACTTGATAAAAGTTTTATGAAGCAGGAAAAAGCAGTTGAGGATTTTCTCAATGAATCTGGTCATCAATTACCCAATATGGATGATTTTGCAACAATACTGAAACTTAATAATATCAATGATAAAACTTTACGACAAATATATGCATACCTCCAAAATCAAAAGAAAATATGCTTTATAGAAAAATTTCCATTTAGATCTCAAATTATTGAATCTGCAAAAAAAATGGTTACTACCTTAGGAAAAGAAAACTCTCAAGGTTTTACTCTTGCTCAATTTAGAGATGAATTCAAAACTAACAGAAAAACAGCTACTTTTATTCTGGAATATTTTGATAATGAAGGTATTACATATAGAAAAGAAAATAGCAGATTTCTTACTAAAAAATTTCTATCTTTAGTGAATAATTAGTCTTTGAACTAAAAGTATTTTTGCTACTGATTACTCGGAGATTCGCAGATAAAAAACTATGAATAAAAAATTATTTTCTTTTGAATTCACTTTTAATTTACCTTTTGTAAATCTTTAAATATTCAATATTTAACCACAATCTTTTTCAAGTGAAAAATGTTTTTTTGTGATAATTTGTGAAGGAGAGTGATAAATTCTATCAGAGAAAATAAA
>JAOZMQ010000358.1 GCA_029934195.1 Candidatus Cloacimonadota bacterium
ATGAAGAAAGATTAATTGGGAAATTATTTATTCTTCAGCTTCATAGAAGCGATATTTATGTAGCCCAATGCGTTAGCGTTGGGTAAAGAAAAAAAAGAAAATTCAGAAAAAGTTAGTTTTCGTTCAAGTACTATAATAAAATAAAAATAATAATATGACAAAAAATAAAAAAGACAAAGTAAGGTTGTAAATATTTTTCTTAATAACTGCTACAATATAAGAGTTAATATCTTTATAAAGTTGTTAATAAGAAAGTGGAGAGTAGATGAAAAAAAAAATTGTTCTAATAATATTAACCCTATTTCAATTGTTGTTATTTTCAAAAACAGATATAAAATTTAGCCATCTTACGATTGCTGATGGATTGACACAAAATATTATTACAGACATATCTCAGGATAAAGATGGATATATGTGGTTTGGTACCAGAAATGGGCTAAACAAATTTGATGGATTTAATATAACACAATACCTTCATGATGATAAAGATTCTACTTCTTTGGCTGCAAATACAGAGCTACTTGTATGGAATGACAATGAAGGAGATATGTGGGTTTATACTACCGATTGTTTTCATAAATATATAAAGGAGACAGATAATTTCAAACGATATTATTATTCTTCAGAAGAAATTATCTTTTTGGATATTAAAGAGTATTATAAAATAAAATCTTCGAATATAGGTTCTCCCAATAACACTTCTCTACCAATTTATATTAAAGAAAAAGATAAGTTTGAGAAAATCTCGGTTAAACACGATGATCTTAAAGCTAAATTAGTATTTAGTTATATCGATAATGATAAAGTCCTTTGGCTATTTTTTGATGCAGGTGATTATAACAATTCTATTATAAAATACGATCCGGATAATACACAAGAAAAATTTGTGTGTGATAACTTTTCTCAACCTTTAACTGTAACAGACAATAATTTGGGTAGTCTTCTTATTGGTACTTGGAAAAAAGGTTTAAAAAAAATAAATAAAAAAACAGGTGAAATTACAAGTATAAACTATTCAAATTCAAGTGAAACTATAGATTTTGAGGACAGTATTATTTTTGAAATTATTGTCGAAAAAAATGGAAGTTACTGGCTTGTTGTTTCAGGTATAGGGCTTGTATATTTTGATATTGAAACAGAAAAATTCAGTTTATATTCTCATGAAGATGGCATTAAAGAATCACTTGCTCATAATGCTGTAGGAAATTTATTTAAAGATAAATTTGGTAATATGTGGGTCGGCTCAACAGCAAAAGGAATAAGTTATTTTAATCCTAATAAAAGTGATATTCAGCATATTAGAAAATCATTTTCAGCCAAGACAACACTCTCTAACAATAGTATTTATGCTTTATTGGAGGATTATAAAGGAAATATCTGGATAGGAACAGATGGCGGAGGTCTAAATATTTATGACCCTCAAAAAGATTCCTTCATTACATATAATACTAAAAATAAGATAAATTCAAATACAGTAATTTCATTTATTGAAGATAATAATAAAAATATTTGGATTGGACCTTGGTTTCAGACCTTACAAAAATATGATAGCACCACAAAAAAAATTATTACTTATGATGGGAACGATTCTCCTCTATGTGACGAGATAGTTGTAAGAGATTTATTTCTCGATTCAGCTCAAAGAATTTGGATTGCTGGTGAAATTAAGGGAGTTACTCTTTTTGATGCTGAATCAAACAGATTTGAAACAATATTGATTAACAATGAATTAATTTCAACTACAATCGGAATTGTCTATACTATTATTGAAGACTCAGAGCACAATATGATATTTGGAGGAAGTAAGGGTATTCTAAAATATTATCCAGAGACGGGTAAAAGCGAGCAAGTATTTAAAAAAAATCAAGCTTATTTTGTTTGGTCATTGTTTACAGATAAGCAAAGTGATAATATTTGGATTGGAACAAATGGTAATGGACTAAAGCGTTTAGATTCAAAAACTCTGACATTAAATACACCTAAATTTCTTGATGAACTTTCACAAAATGTCATTTATGGTATTCTTAAAGATAATCAAGAAAGATTATGGATTAGTAGTTCAAATGGAATTTTTAGAATCAATCTTGATACTGAAGAAATTACCAGATTTGATGTTTCAGAAGGACTACAAGATAATGATTTCAATCAAGGTGCTTTTGCAATGTTATCTTCTGGGAAAATGATGTTTGGCGGACATAATGGCTTCAATATTATTGATCCTGAAACTTTTAAAGTAACAGAATCAAAAGCTGAAATACTGATTACAAAATTTCTTGTTGATGGTAAAATAGAATTTCCTAAAAATGAACAAATTAAAATTCCCTATGAAAAAAATAATATCCAAATTGAATTTACTAATCTTAATTTTATCAATACAAAAAAAACAATGTTCAAATATAAATTGGAAAATTTCGACGATGATTGGTTTGAATCTGATTATCAAAGAAGGTATGCAAGATATACAAATCTACCGGTTGGAGAATACACTTTTATTGTAAACGTATCAAATAGCAGTCAATTGCAAGATTCTTGCAGTAAAAGAATTGCCATTGTTATTTTAAAACCATTCTGGCAAAAGTGGTGGTTTTTGACCTTGATTTCAATAGCTTTAGTAATAATGATTTATTCTCTATTAAAAGTTAAAACAAAATTCATCCTCTTGAAAAATAAAAATTTGGAAAAATTAATTCAAGCAAAGACATCTGAAATTAAAAGTAAAAATCAAAAATTAGAAGCTATTTTTAATAATGCTATCGCTGGAATAGTAATTTCTGATTTTAACTTGGATATTACATACGCAAATGAATATTTTAAAAAAATAGCTCATTTAGATAATTATAATTCATCAACAAAAAATTTAATTCAATTTATTCATCCTGAAGATTATGATGAATTTCAAAGTGAAATTGAAAAACTAATAGAACAAAAAAACAAAAATTTTTATTCTCAAATTCGGATTAGAAATTGTAAGAATGAGATACTCTGGATTGGAATATCTTGCTCCATAATTTCCGAAAATAATAAAAATTCTTTAATTATGGTCTTAATTGACATCAATGAACAGAAAATTACGCAAGAAAAAGTTCTTAAATTAGAAAAAAGAAATTCTGTAATGGCAATGGCAGTAACTGCAAATCACGAGTTAAATCAACCATTAATGGTTATTAGTGGAAATATCGAAATGCTAATTATGACTTCCAATGAGGATTTTCTTAAAACTCAGCAAAAGCGGATAAATAGGATTAATGAATCGATACAAAAAATGACACAAATATTAACAAAATATAAAGAGACAAAAGGTTTTTGGTTAGATGCTTATACTGAATCAACGGAAATGGTAAAATTTGAGGATGAATAAAATTCTTTTATAGAGCACATAAACGAAAAGGATTTTTTTAACCATAAAGGACTGAAGATTAAAAAAAAGTCAGAATCAGGATAAGCTGGATTATCAAAATAAAAAATCCTCAAGCTCTGGGAATGTAACCATCTTGGTTACTTCCTCGTAGGTCAATCAGCTTGATTGACTATTGACAAAATAAGAAATGAATAATGAATAATGGATAATGGAAAATGGAAAGTCAGAATCAGGATAAGCTGGATTATCAAGATAAAAAATCCTCAAGCTCTGGGAATATAACCATC
>JAOZMQ010000359.1 GCA_029934195.1 Candidatus Cloacimonadota bacterium
CAGAGTAGCGACAAAAAAAGAAAATTTAGAGAAAGTTAGTTTTCGTTCAAGTACTAATTAAATGTTAAGAATTTACTTTGTCGGTTGACAATTGAAAGCAAGTTTTTTTCTTTGTTAGAAATCTATTAATTATATTGATTCCACTTAAAAAGAGAAAGCCTATTCGTGTAACAAAAAAATAGTTTTGCTTGAACATTCAAGAAATCAATCCATAAAATAAACAGATAGTTAGTTTTAATAAAAAAATCAAAAACCTTGGAGGTTTAAAAGATGAAAAGATGTTTCGGTTGTAAAAGAAAGAAAAAAAATAGTGAGTATGTTGAAATAATGGAAAATGAAAAAATAACATTCTCAATGTGTAAAAGTTGCAGAGATTCTCTACCATTAAGCATTGAAGAAATTCGAGAAATGAATAATTATTTGATTGAAACGGTTGAAGAAATAAAGCCTAAAAATACAGATCCAACAGATTCATAGGAATTTATATCGAAAATATTATGTGAGTACAAGATGAATTATACACTATTACAAAAAAAATCAATAGGGAATATGACTTAATTATATTAGAACATATTAGACAATGATGGACTACTTTTGTGGTATTTAAGTTTTGAATTTATCAAATCCAATATGTTCTACAATATACTTGATCTCAACAACTTAAAAAAGTAGATAGCAACAAGTACACATAAATAAGAGGCAAAGTTTTAAGAATTGCGATTGTGGTCACTGCTATCTTATAAAATTCCTTATTTTCTATAGTTTTTTTCTTTTCTTAATTCTGCTTCAAGAGTTTTTATTCGAGAAGTAAGTAAATTTCTAGTTTCAAATCCGAGAAAATCAGATGGTTGTAAAAAATCAATTAGTAATGAGAAGAGAAAATGATGTGCATGATAATTTAAAAAATCTTGATTTATTTCTCCGTCTCTTAAAATGGCTTTTTCTTCATCTATAATCAAGCTCTCTAAAATCTTTTTTTGATTTGAAAGCATAATTTCAATATTTTTAAGATATTCCTTATTTTGAATATTCATTTCAGTTGTTACTATTCCTACTTTATATTTGACATCTGATCGAATTGTAAGAATTGCCATGCGGATTATAGCTTCTCTTTCACGATCATCAACATTTTTGGAATCAACAACAAACTGTCTAATTTTACTGCATTCAATTGTCATCTCCATTAGAAAATTCTTATATCTTTCTAATCCTGTGACTTTCCCTTCAGATTTTCCAACTGCATAATTAAATGCCGAAAGAGTTTCAATAGTTGAGACAATATTTTGATCAAGTTTTTCCAAGTACAGAATATTATTGCTATTCTGATTTGTTGATTTTTGGTCGTTGCTCCACAAATTTATCGTTAATAAATGTAGTGATAAAGATAGTATGAGTAATAGAGTTTTGTTTGTTTTCATTTTATCTCCTTTTTGTCTAAGTCACTTGAACAAAGACATAATTCTTTGCCGATTTGTAAAATTTATTTCGCTACAGCGACAAAACTATGAATTTAAATTTTCCTAATATCGGTGAACCGGTTTCACCTCAACCGCTTGAATGCCTTTATCGCTATCTACTATTTTAAATTCAAATAAATGTGTTCTGTTTGGAAGATAATTCAAATCTACATTGTCTGGGAGCTGAGAATGATGAACAAAAGCAGTGACATAAGGAGATTCATTTTTTCTTGAATCTGTAATCCATAATCCGCCTCTTAAATCTCTCATAAATCTCATAAACCCATAACCTTTTTCATGTTGATAAGCATAACAAACTCCACGCACACGACTATTTAACTTACCCCACTGATTATGACTACTTTCTCCATTCAAATCGATTGGTAATAATTCGGGAACAAGATAACCTGATGTAAAGACATCAACTTCTTCTTTTAACACATGTGAAACATTTTTAAAAGCTAAAGATTCTACTCGACAACCTCTATTTTGCAATGCTCGAACAACTCTCACAAAATCACCATCTCCAGTTACAAGTAGTACATAATCCAAAGTTTCAGACTGCAATAAAGCATCAACTGCCATATCAAGATCTGCATTTGCTTTGCCATATTTTGTTCCATTTTCATCAACATACCACTTTACAACTTTTACAATTACTTTATATCCGAAATCTCTCAAAACAGCATGAAAACTCAGTGATTTTTTTTTATATTCTATATTTGTTTTTGCTTCTTCTTCATCATAAGCAACGTAAGCATTTAATCTTAAAGCAACTCCATTATTTCTACAGGCAAATTCCCTAAGAACATCATAATGCATTCCATACCCGCCATTTTGAGCAATATTCGCAACATCAACATATACACCAACACGTAAATTACCTTTTCTCTCCATTTTTCCTCCGAGTTATAATTCTCTTTTTCTTGCTTTTCTATATAATAATTTTTTAATTTTTTCTGTAAATATTTAATATAATTTTTAGAGGAAATTTTCTCTGTTTTATGAGTCAAGAGAAATGAATTTTTTTTAAATTTATTGATTTTGGTTTTTTAAAGTTAAGCTTTGGGGACCTTTGGATTGCATCATTTTTGACAGAAATTTATAATGTATAGGCATTCTTTTCTTTGAGAACAAATTTGAATTTTTTAAGAATTGGGATCGTTGCAATATACAAAAAAAGGTGGTGAGGGGAGGATTTGAACCTCCGAAGGCTTAGCCGTCAGATTTACAGTCTGATCCCTTTGACCACTCGGGAACCTCACCAATAACTATCTTGTAAAGTTTTGTCACTTATAAATTTTAATTAATTTTGTCAATATGAAAATCATGTACAAACAAAGAATCTTTCCATAAGAGATAGATTTTCTTTTTTACATTGAATTTCAAAAATTCTTTATTTTTACATAGTACTTGAACGAAAAGAATTTTCTAACCATGAAGAATTGAAGATCATGAAGAAAAGATTACTCGGGAAATTATTCATTTTTTAGCTTCATAAAAGCGACATCTATGTAGTCCAATGGGATTAGCATTGGTAAAGGATAAAAGCCACTGATTGCACCAATTAGCACGGATTTAAAGAATAAATTCTTATTAATAATGGAATAAAAATAGAGAAAGATTTAAAATCATCCTAATATTTGTAATTTTTCACTATTTTTTATTTTCTTAAATCCGTGCAACTCTGTGTAAATCCGTGCTTATTTCTTTCCGTTCAGGTACTACCTATCTGATAAAATTAGAGAAACAGGTTTGTATGATTTTCTATGATGTGGACAAATACCATATTTTTTTAATGCTTCTCGATGTTCTTTTGTCGGATAACCTTTGTGTTTTTGGAAGTTGTATAAAGGAAAATCTTTATGAATTTCTATCATTATTCTATCGCGAGTTACCTTTGCTAAAATTGAAGCTGCAGCTATTGATATATATTTGCTGTCACCCTTTATAACTGAAATTGTTTTAACTGTAGTTTTGGGAATTTGATTACCATCAATTAGGCATATTTCAGGAGAAATATTTAAATTACTAATTGCTTGTGACATTCCCAATAAGGTAGCTTGTAAAATATTAATTTCATCAATTTTCTGTGGAGAAATTTCTACAATACTCCATGACAAAGATTTTTCTATAATTTCATCATAAAGAAGATTCCTTTTTTTTTCAGAAATTTTCTTC
>JAOZMQ010000360.1 GCA_029934195.1 Candidatus Cloacimonadota bacterium
TTCTTCTTTTCGTTGACACTTTCTTAACAACAACAATTTTGTCATATTTTCAATAAAACTGTGATAATTTTTAAAATTAATAGTTCTGAATCCTATAAAATGAAAGAAATTGAAAAAGGCGGAAACAATGTGCGGAATAGTTGGTATTTATGGAAATGAAAAAGCAGCTGAATTAGCTTCTCTTGGTTTATTTGCAGAACAACATCGTGGACAAGAAAGTTGTGGAATGGCAGTTAGTAATGGTAAAATTTTCCGGTTAAGAAAAAAATTAGGTTTAGTTAAAGATGTTTTTCGACCGGAAAAATTGGCAAAACTTGAGGGAAGAATAGCAGTTGGTCATGTAAGATATCCAACAAGAGGTTCTTCTACAGAAGAAAATTCACAGCCACATATTGTTGAAACTTTGGCAGGACCTTCTTTTACTTTGGCAAGTAACGGTGATATCATCAATTATTTTGATATTAAAAGACAATTAGAATCTAAAGGAGTTTACTTTGTTAGCAATAATGATGGTGAACTTATTCTAAAATATATAATATATCAGGTAGAAAAAGAAGGTAAACCGATAATTGATAGCATAAAAGAGATGATAAAAAATATCAAAGGTGCTTTTTCTACAATTTTAGCTACCAAAAATGAGATGTATTTATTTCGAGATCCTTATGCCATTCGTCCGATGACTTACGGACAACTTGAAGATGGAACTATAGTTGTTGCGTCCGAAAGTTGTGCTTTGGATATTCTGGCACCTATTTGGACAAAAGAAGTAGAACCTGCTGAAATTATAGTTATAAATGAGAGTGGAATTCGTACAATAAGAAATAATCCATTAGAATTTCGAGCAACAAAAAATGAAAAGCATTGTATTTTTGAACATATTTACTTTTCCCGACCTGATAGTTTTGAGTTTGGAGAAAATGTTTATGATGTTAGAGAACAAATTGGTGCAATAATAGCAGATTTCGACAAGGAGTTAAATCCTGATTGCGTGATACCTGTTCCGGATTCTTCTAATTTTATTGCCATCGGATATGGTAAGAGAAAAAATATTCCTTTTGAAATGGGACTTATTAGAAATCATTATGTTGGAAGAACTTTCATTAAACCGGAACAAACAATTCGAGATGAAAGTGTTAAGCAAAAATTCAATGTTCTTCCAAATTTCTTCAAAGGAAAAAAGATTGTGCTTGTGGACGATTCAATTGTGCGTGGTACAACTCTTAAAAAAATTATCCATTTGATAAAGAAAGCCGGAGCAAAAGAAGTGCATTTAAGAATAGGTTCTCCGGCTGTCAAATATTCATGCTTTTACGGAATTGACACTCCTGATCAAAATAAATTAATCGCAAATTATAAATCCATACCGGAAATTTGTGAACATCTCGGAGCTGATTCTTTAAAATATCTGCCAATCCCAAATTTAAAAAAATGTGTTTCTAAACCGGATGATTATTGCCTTGCTTGTTTTAATGGCAAATACCCTGTAGTGTAAGATATGGACATCAATTCAATAAAAAAACAATTAGAACTGATTGAGAATAAAAGAATTCTTGTTATCGGTGATTTGATGATTGATCATTATATTTGGGGAAAAGTTGACCGCATTTCACAAGAAGCACCTGTGCCTGTTATAAATGTTTCAAGAGAAGAATATCGTTTGGGCGGAGCTGCAAATGTTGTCTATAACTTACGTGCTTTAAAAGCTGAACCCTTTGTAGTTGGTGTGGTTGGCAATGACAGATATGGTGTAAAACTAAAAGAATTATTTGCGGAAAACGGGATTGAGAATACTTTTTTGATTGTAGATTCTTCACGTCCAACAACTCTTAAATCTCGGATTATTGCTCAAAATCAACAAGTAGCAAGAATTGATTTTGAAGAAACAAATGACATCTCTGAAAAAATAAGTAATGATATTTTTAATCAAATTGAGTTAGTAATTGATAAGATTGATGCTGTAATTCTTGAAGATTATAATAAAGGGTTGCTTACTACAAATCTAATTCAGAAAATCATTAATCTATCAAAGATTAAAAATAAAATAATTACTGTTGATCCTAAATTCAAAAATTTCTTTGCTTATAAAAATTGTTCTGTTTTCAAACCTAATTATTTAGAACTTCAAAAAAATATGGGAGTTTCAATTGAAAATGAAACAGAATATTACCAAGTAGCATATCAGTTATTAGAAAAAATTGAGGCTGAATATCTCATTATTACGCGGGGAGAAAAAGGTCTGAGTATTTTCAGTAAAAATTCAGAAGAGATTAATCTTCCCACTTATGCTCAAGAAGTTTTCGATGTTTCTGGTGCAGGTGATACGGTAATCAGTACATTGACTCTTTGTTTATCCTCCGATTGCGATATAAAAACATCTGCAATAATTGCCAATCATGCAGCAGGATCAGTTTGTGGAAAGGTTGGAATTAATCCGGCACGAAAAAAAGATATACTTAAATCATTCAAAAATCAAAGCAAAAAAGAACATTTTGGGAGTTGAAAATGCAAAGAAATGAACTCGAATTATTTTTAGAAAAGACTTTTAAATATAATGATTATGAAGATTATTGTACAAACGGCTTGCAAGTTGAGGGTAAAAATGAAATAGAAAAAATTATGTTTGGAGTCTCATTCAATCTACCTTTTCTTGAAAAAGCAATTAAAGAAAAAGTAGATGCAATCATTGTTCATCACGGAATTTTTGGAAAATCTTTGTTTTCTTTGAGAGGAATTTTTAAAGATAAAATTAAATTATTATTGGATAATGGAATTTCATTATTTGGTATCCATTTACCTTTAGATGCTCATCCGGAAATTGGCAATAATGCCCAATTATTTTCATATTTTGATGGAGAAATTCTTGAACCTTTTAATGTTGGTTTTGTGGGGAATAATCCAAATAAATTATCAATAACAAAGATTTTAGAAATGATTTCAATTTCTTTGTTAAATAAAAATCCCTTTTTTTCAGAAACAGTTTTAAAAAAAGATGACAGCAATACTTCTGTTCTTTTTCCAAAAATTATTAATAATTTCACCTGCTTTTTAAATGGACCAAAGATACCAAAAAAGATTGGAATTGTTTCCGGTGGCTCATCTTATTCTTATGAAAATGCTATTAACAAAGGAGTTGATACTTTTATTTGTGGTGATAATAAAGAACAAATTCCAGCAATATCTTATGAAACAAAGACTAATTTTATAAATATTGGTCATTATTATTCGGAAAAAGCCGGAATAATGGCGTTAAAAAAACTAATTGATCAAAAATTTGATGTACAAACAAAACTTGTTTTCATCGATAATATTGTATAGAATCTGAGCCAAAATCCTTTTCTAATTATGAAAATAAATAAGATTGAAAAATTATGTGTACTATTGAAAGGTCTTCAGAAAAATACTTTTTCTCAAAGTTTAATTTGACTAATTAATCCAATAATAAATAGTTTCATTAGATTAAAAAATGATGGAGGATTTTATGTTAAAAAAAGAAACAGCTACTAATAAAGAAAAAGTTGATTTAATCCGTTTCGATTGGGCAATGAAAACCATTTTACGAAATAAAGCAAATTTTAATATTCTCGAAGGATTTTTGAGTGCATTGTTAAAGCAGAAAATAAAAATCATAAA
>JAOZMQ010000042.1:0-5233 GCA_029934195.1 Candidatus Cloacimonadota bacterium
GGATATTTATTGTAACTTTTTATTATTATTAGAGTTTTTTGAATAAGAAGACAGAATTTAATCTATGATTGTAAAATATTTAATTTTCTTGACTTACATTCAAGGTTCATTTTTCTGCTTCATAAAAATAAAAAAAATTGTGTAAGGAGCAAAATAATGTTTAAAAATGTAAAGAAATTGTTCTTAATTGGCTTGATGATTATATTATCAATACAAGTAATTTCTGCAGAAGAAATCGCAGAGGATACAGTTCTCGGAACTCTTACGAATACGGTTATCACCAAAAAAACACTTGATTTTAAAATCTCTAAAATTCCACCAATGTATGTTTCAAGATACAAAACAATTGATGGTCAGAAAAAAGTTCTTGATAATATTTGCGTAGAAGAAGCATTTTATCAAGAAGGTCTTGAGCTTGGAATCGATAAAAAAGATGTTGTTGAATTAACAATAAAAGATAACATAAAACCTATAATGACAAGAATTTATAGGGACAAAGAATTTAAAAAAGAAATTGTAATTACAAATGAAATGAAAAAAAAGTATTATAATGAAAATATTAAAGATTTTAAAATCAATCCTTCGTATTCAATTTTGTATATTCAGGCAAAAGATAATGAAGATGCAGCAAAAGCAAGAGCTGAGATTGATAACGATGTAGATTTTATTGATGTTCTAAACAAATATTCTATTAATAAATACTCAAAGGATCGCGGTGGAGATATTTCTAATATTGCTAATAATGGATATATCAGAGGGATTGGAAAAGATCTTGTACTCGATAGTTTAATAGCAACATCTGAATTAAAAACTTGGATTGGACCTGTTGAAACAGAAAAAGGGATTCATCTCTTTTATGTAAAAAGCTTTATTCCAGAAAGTACAAAGAAATTTTCTGATGTTGAAAAATCAATTGAAATGAAAATAAAACCATTTGTTGAAAGTCAGAATTATTATAAAAAAGTTGATGAATTGGTAGAAAAATATGCAGTTGAGGTTCATGAAGATATTATAAAAAAAATTAATATTCTTGATTTAGCTTCTAATGACAAAATTAAGGAAGAGAAAGTAATAACATCTAATAGACCAGATGTTTTTGTTACAGTTGCTCAGGTTCTTAATAAATTCAAAAAAATCCAACCACAAGAACGTGAAAAATATATGAATCCAGCTGAATTCTTGGGATTTACAAAAGCTTCTATTGAAGATGAACTTTTTTATCTTGATGCTATTACCAAAGGCTATGACAAAGATGAGAGAGTCCAAAGTGATATTGAATTACTTAGAAAAAATGCCATAATGAGGTTAACTTATACTTCTCTTGTCCAAGAAGCAACAACGGTAGATGAAAACGAAATTGAAACTTATTACAATAATAATAGAGAAGAAAAATATACAAATAAAGCATATAGAAAGGTTCAAACTTTTGTTTTTGATAATAAAAAATTAGCTAAAAAAACTTTGAAAAAAGCAAAAAAAGCTTTGAAAAAAGATAATAATGAGCAAATTTTTACCAGCCTTGTAAAAGAATTTTCGCTCGAAACAAAAGGCAATGGAATCCTTAAAAGAGTCTATCAGGATGGAACAATCCCCGGTTTTGGAAAAGATGAAAAATACTCAAAAGAAATTTGGAAAACCTATCCGGGAGCTCTAAGTAAAATTTTCCAAAATAATAAAGACCAATATGTTTTTGTTAGAGTAATTAGTGATGTTCCTTTAAGTGTTCGCCCTTTTGACGAAGTAAAAGAGAATATCAAGAATCGTTTGAAAAAAGAAAATGAAAAGAAAAAATTGGAAGAAGTAATTAAAGAATTGAATGTTAAACATAATGTAAAAAAATATCCAGAACGTCTTGAAATAAAACTTTCAGCAAGAGAACTTTTTGACCTTGCAGAAGAATCACAGAAAAAGAAAAAATTCAATGATGCCATTATGTATTATGACCAAATTGTAAAAAATCATAAGAACAATAGTGATGATTATAAGGCAATGTTTATGAAAGCTTTCCTTTATGCAGAAGATTTACAGAATAAAGAAGAAGCAATTAAAACTTTTGAAAATGTTCTTAAAAAATTTCCAAAGGGTGAACTTCATGAATCTGCGGAATATATGATTAAAGATTTGAAAGGCGAAATAGATATATTTAATACAGATAAATAGAAATGGGAAAGTAGCCATCTTGGCTACTTTCTTAAAATGTAAGCAAGATGGTTGCTTTCTTAAATTGTAACCAAGATGGTTACTTTCTTAAATTGTAACCAAGATGGTTACTTTCCAAAATGTTCATAGAAATTTTGAACCGGTAATAAAGTATAAACTTTACTGCCGGTTTTCTTTTGTTGAGTATAATTAAATCGTGACTTGACAAATAATACTTAGTTCATTTTCCTAAAAAACAATTGCAGTATTTGCAATTTCATTAGATAATTATTGAAAATAACAAAGCCTCGAACGAATCTAATCAATGAGGCAATTTCCCGGAGGAAAAATGTTTTATACTGGTGAAAAATTGAAAGAAGTCTTTAACAAAGCAAAAAAGGAAAGATACGGAATTATTGCATCAAATGTAGTTTTCGATAGTGCTATTAGAGCATTGGTTTATGGATATGAAGCACAGCATTCTGATGGTTTATTACAATTAAGTGCAGGTGCTTGTAAATATGCTGCCGGATCAAGTAAAGATATGCTTGTAGGAGCAAGATTAATCTCCAGCATGGTAAAAGTTTTATCATCACAATTTACGAAATCTGGAGTTGGTTTGCATATTGATCATGCAACTCCAAATTACTTTGATTTTGTTGTCTATTGTATTGAGAATAGCTTAGTTTCTTCTGTAATGATTGATGCTTCCAAAGAAGAATTTGAAGAAAATATCCGAATTTCTGCAGAAGTAGTAAAGGTAGCTCATAAATATAATGTCCTCGTAGAAGGAGAAATCGGCTATATAAAAGGTGCTGAAGATGAAATAGTTTCAGATACTGAACTTTATACAAAGCCAGAAGAAGCTCTTGAATATGTAAAGCGAACAAATGTTGACCTTTTTGCTGCCTCAGTTGGCACAAATCATGGTGTGACAAAAGGAGCTCAAGTTGTTCTCAAACTTGATTTAATTAAAGATATTGATAATCTTTTGATTAAAAATGGTGTGGAAACTGGAATTGTATTGCACGGAGCTTCAGGATTAACTGCAGAACAACAACAAAATGCCATCAAGAATGGTGTTGTTAAAATTAACAAAGATACAAGATATCAAATGGAGATGGCAGAAGCTGTCCAAAAATATTGGGCAAAAGAAGCTGATGCTATTTTGAGACCGGAAAATATTGATGCAAAATTATACTTTCCTGATAAAAAGAGATTCGATCCAAGAAAGTGGTTTATCAAGGCTGAAGATGCAGTACAAAAAGCTGTAGAGGATCTAACCATTGTTACTGGCAGTGCTGGAAAATCAATATTATTATAAATATATTTGGAGGAAAAAATGAAAAATATAGCTATTAATGGATTTGGCAGAATTGGTCGTTTAGTTTTCAGATCATTATTCGAACAGAAAGATTTTAAGATTGTAGCAATTAATGATTTAACGAATGCCAAAACTCTTGCTCATCTATTGAAATATGATTCTGTTCATGGAACATATAAACATGAAGTTGAAGTAAAAGATGATTTTATCATTGTTGATGGGAAAAAAATTAAAATTCTTGCTGAAAGAAATCCTGAAAATCTTCCTTGGAAAGAACTTCAAGTTGACGTTGTTGTTGAATCAACAGGTGTTTTCCGTAATAAATCCGGTGCAATGAAACATATAACAGCCGGTGCTAAAAAAGTTCTAATTTCAGCTCCTGCAAAAGATGAAATTGATGCCACTATTGTTCTTGGTGTAAATCAAAACGATCTTAAAGCTGAACATGAAATTATTTCAAATGCTTCTTGTACAACAAATTGTCTTGCACCTTTAATGAAAGTTATCACAGAAAAATTTGAAGTAAAATCTGCATTTATGACAACTGTACATTCTTATACAAGTGATCAAAGAATTCTTGATTTTCCACATTCGGACTTACGGCGTGCGAGAGCAGCGGCAGTAAATATCATTCCTACAACTACCGGTGCAGCTATTGCTACAAGTAAAGTTATACCAGAACTTAAAGGAAAAATTGATGGTATGGCAATGAGAGTTCCAACACCTAACGGTTCACTTGTTGATATTACTATTGTTGTTGATAAAAAAACATCTATTGAAGAAATTAATGCAATGATGAAAGAAGCAGCTGAAACATCTTTGAAAGGAATATTAGAATATTCTGATGGTTATCTTGTTTCATCCGATATTGTTGGAAATCCACACTCTTCAATTTTTGATTCAAAGTGTACAATGGTAAACGGTAATCTGATAAAAATATTGAGCTGGTACGATAACGAATGGGGATACTCAAATCGTGTTGTTGACCTTCTCAAATATATGGTTAATCTCTAAAATTATCAAGGGGAGAATATCCCCTTTTTTATTATGTTTACTACAAAAAAAAATCATTTATATAAATACTTTTTTCTATTGATAATTTTATTGTTAATTGCTTGTTCTGATAGGATTAGACAGAAAGATACAATAAGAATTGCACAATCAGAAATTCTTGAATCTTATGATTATCTATATAATATAGATTTTTATTCTTTGATTGTTATTAATAATATTTATGAACCACTGATAGAAAAACATCAAAAAAAATTTATACCTTGTCTTGCAGAAAAATGGATTAATCCGGACAAAAACTCCATAATTATTACTTTAAAGAAAAATGTGTATTTTCACAATGGACATCTATTTACAGTTAGAGATGTCATTGCTTCGGTAAAACGTGTCTGGAAAGAAAAACCAGCTTATCCGATTAAACATCTTAATCCAAAATTAATTTCTATATTAGATGATTATTCTTTCAAAGTAAATGACATTCCCGAAGATTTGAATATTGTTGACTTTTTTTCAAAGATTTTGATAGCAGATGGGAGAATTATTGAGCAATTTACTTCTAATGAATTTAGTAAAAATCCTGTTGGTACGGGAGCGTATCTTTTTGACTATTGTGATCAAAAAATAATCCGATTTAAAAGGAATCCTAATTATTGGGGGAAAAAACCGGAAATTGAAAATATTGAGATTATTCAAATAAACAAAGATGAACAAGTAGAAAAATTGATCTCTGAAGAAGTTGATGTTGTTTTTTTCCCGTCT
>JAOZMQ010000042.1:5243-13244 GCA_029934195.1 Candidatus Cloacimonadota bacterium
TTTTTTAAATAATAAAGTGAGAGAAGCTCTTTTTTACAGTATTAACTTAGATGAATTTATCTCAAATGAGTTTTGTGGTTCTGCTTGTCGATCTCCTTTACCATTATTACCAACATTGGAAGGATTTGATTCTTCATTGTCAATTTATGAATATAATCCGGAAAAGGCTAAACAATTATTGAAAGAAGCCAATATTGAGCTTCCTCTAAAAATCGAAATTGATTGTATTAAAGAAAAATTTCCAGCAGATACAGAAATTGGATTATTTATAAAAGATCAATTAAAGGAAATTGGAATTGAAGTAAAATTAAATTTCAGAAATTCTAAAGATTTCTATTCAAAAATTAATAAAAAAAATTCTTCTGCATATATTACTGGATATTCATATCTAAACTATGATTTTATTACTCCAGCAAACCTTCTCTATTCAAAAAATGGATTATTAAATAGATTTAACAACGAGATCGATAGTCTAAGTATTTTATTTGCTTCTTTTCAAGATGATTTAGATGAAAAAGTAAAAAATGAAATTTCAAAGAAAATATCTAAAAAACTATATAACTCCAATTATATTATACCTTTATATATTCCAGATTATATTGTCGCAATAAATAAAAAAATTAGATGGGATAGCAAAAGCATCTTATTTAAAGAAATTAATTATAGGAAATTCAAATGAAACTATTGTCAAAATTTCAGATAATCGTTTTCTTATCTTTATTGATTATTCTTAGTATAATTGGTACAATATTAGTAAATTTTTATGAAGACAATCTCCTGAAAAAATACTCTAAATTTTCAATTTCTTTGGTTAAAACAACAAATCAAGAGCTATATAAAAGTTTTACAAGATATAAAAAAAGTTCTTTAACTCCACTGTTTACATCAATTAATTCTAATAAAGAATTGAATAATTACGGATTAACAAATTTTTTAATTTTTGATGTAAATGAAAATTTGAAATTTGATTTTTCTCAATTCAATAAAAGATTAGAGCCATTGAATAAGGAATATTATAAAAAAAAATATAAATTTCTCTACAAATCTTTTGATTCAACATCAATAGTTTCTTTTTATTCTAAAGATGGGAAACACTTATTTTATTATATTTTAGTTCCTTGCATAGATGAGAACGGGAATCATCCTGCAAATATTGTTTATATCTTCTCTTTCAATGAATTGATTAATAAAGATTCTTTTAAACAAAAATTAAGTCTTTTAGGTTTTGCTTGTATCTTAATATCTTTGGTGAGTTTTTTATTATTGATTCATAATTTAAGACAAAAAGTAAAAAATCTCACGGAATTTATTTTCAACAAAATTGAAAGAAACAATAGAAATTATAAAAAAATATTTAATTATGAACCTCCTTTTGATATTCTTGAAGAAGAAATTGCCTTTATTGCTGCTAATTATAAAATCCAAACTAATAAATTAAAAAGGCTTTCAAATAAATTCGATTTTTTTGTACAACAAACTCAAGATGGAGTTCTCATAAATGATTTGGAAGGAAGAATTACCTTTTGCAATCAGAAATTTGCTTCAATTCTTAACTATGAAAGTAAAGAAGATTTGATTGGAGAGAAAATCACAGATTTATTTTTTGATTTGGATTCTGTAAAAATATTTAATGAAGAAGTTATTGAAAGGACAGAACAATTCTCGTCAACGATCAAAGTGAATTTTGCTGATAGAAAAAGACAAAAAATCAACTGTTTACTTTCTTGTTCAAATGTAATTGATGAAAAGGGTGAAACAGAATTTTATTATACAACAATTACGGATATTTCAAAATTAGAATTGGCAAAAAATATTTTTTCTGAATCTAAAATGAAAAGAATTAATATTTTTAGAAGTATGAAATTACCATTATTTTGTATTGATTTAAATAATAGAATCATTGATACAAATATTGCTTTTTGCAATCTTATTGATATTCCGGAATCATTACTTCTTAATAGAAATTACATAAGCGTGTTATCTAAATATACTGAACTTGTAACACATTTGAAAATCAAATTAGATAAAATTAATCAGAAGGAAAAATTCTATTTCTTTGAACCAAGAATTAATAAATGGCTATTGATAAATATATATTTTAATTCCAAAGAGGGAATCGCATTTATTACTCTAAATAATATTAATTTTATTTTAAAAGAATGTAAAACAATTTCGCAGGATTAAAGAAAAAATAATTATGAAAAAGAAAAAAATATATATAAGTTGGTTGATATCCCTTTTAATGTTAAACATTTTATTCTTTAACATTTTATCGCATGAGCAAGAAGAGAATTTTGTTCATAATCTTCGTGTAAATTACTATAAGTATCTTGATTTTTCTTCCGCTTATTTGAAATTACAAGCGGAATCAAATCTGGAGAAATCTGTTGAATCTATTTTTGAGGATTTATTTGCACAAAAAGATTACAAAGATTTTGATGTTGCTTTATTGGATTCCCAACTAAAACCTCTTTTCTATACGAATAATTTTTCTGGAAATATAAAATTCAATAAAATAGCAAATAGATATTTCGATTCTTTGAAATCCGGTGATTTTGTTAAGAAAAAAAATAAACAACGATACTTTTTTCAAAATGTCAAGATTCGTAATTCTCAGTTTACAATTGTAATAATAAAGCCAATCGCAAAAAATTTAATTTTATTGAAACATTTCCAAATAAAAATAAGTATTATCTTTCTTATTATTTCACTTTGTCTTACTTGGGGTTTATACAAAATACTAAATTTGGTTGAATTCAAACAGAAAGCAGAAAATGAGTTGAAAAAAAGTAATAGAATGTTAGAAACTCTTATCAAAAAAAGTAAAGGTCTTTCCATTATTGGCACAGATTCAAATGGAACTATAATCCTTTTTAGCTTAGCTGCAGAAGATTTGTTTGGTTATAGTAATGAGGAAATTATTGGTTCGCACATTTCTTCTCTTGTGATTGATACACCAAAACAAGACCTCTTAGGTGAGAGTATTTTACTTTTTAACAATACTGAAAAAGAGTTAATAGGTAAAAATAAAAGATCAATAATTGCAGTACTTTCAATAATTCCATATTATAATATTGATAATGAGATTGAAAGTTTTCTTATCTTGGTAAATGATAAAACAACTCAAAAAAAGAATAATGAAAAACTTAAAATTGAATTAACTAAAGTTAAAGCTATTGCGAAAATTTCTGAGTTATTAACAGTTATCAATGAACCAGCTATTATTTTGGATAGGATAATCAACGAAGGGAAAAAAGTTATAAATTATGATTTTGGAACTTTTTATCTTCTTGAAAATGAAAAATTCATTCCTTATCACACAACCGACCCTTCTTTGGAAATGTCAGAAACAAAAGATGTATCTTCTTCTAAATATAGCCTTCTAAAAAAAGTATTAGATTCAGGAAATGGAATATATATCAATTCATTATTTTACTCAGATGAAAATAGTTTTGCACACAACAAAAATGATAAAATTTCTCACTTAGCTGTTCCATTAATTCTTAAAGAAAAAAATTTTGGAGTCCTTCTTGTCTCAAAAAAAAATAACCAAAAGTTTTGTGATAAAGATCTTTCATTTATGAAACTTCTTGCTCCCCAAGCTGCCGGAGTGTTAGACAGTGCAAAAATGGTTAAGGAATTAAAGGATTCAAAACAAAAGTATAAATCCTTAATTGATGAATCAATTGTCGGGATTTTTATTCTTAATCAAGACACATTTGCTTTTGTTAATAAAACATTTCAGCAAATAATTGGCTTGAAACATCATTTACTTATTGGGAACAAAGTTCTTGATTATGTGATTAAAAAGGACAGGAACAAATGTGCTTCCTTATTGTCCTCTGTATTATTAAATGAAAAGCTCGAAGCTGAACGAATAAAATTTTATTCAGCTAATGGAGAAATTTTAACTGTAGAACTTGTTTTTAGTATTATTCATTGGAAAGGAAAGCTTGCAATAATGGGTTCAGCTTTGGATATTACTGAGAAATTAATTTTAAATGAACAACTTTTACATTCTCAAAAACTCGGTTCCGTAGGCGAATTGACTGGAGGTATTACACATGATTTTAAAAATATCCTTCATATAATTCATAACTCTATTGATAAAATTATTTCTAATTCCGAAGATGATTCAACTATTAATAATCTTGCAAAAAATATAAAAATTTCAGCAAATCATGGTTCACAGCTAACAAAAAGACTACTTGGATTTTCTCGTCAAGAAATTGATGATGAGCTTATTTTTAACTTGAATGATACAATCGAAGAGACCATCAGTATTTCTCAGGGAACAATGAATAAGAATATCGTTTTTAACTCAAATTTATGTGAGGAACACCTTTATTTTAAAGGAGATACCGGGAAAATCCAACAATGCCTTTTAAACCTCTTTGTAAATTCTCGTGATGCAATGGAAAATGGGGGCACTATTATTGTAGTCTCACAAATAATTGCAAATAATAATTTACTTCCAACAAAATTTGACAGTAAAAATGACCAATTATATTGTAATATTTCTGTCTCTGATAATGGTACTGGAATTCCAAAAGATACAATTGATAAAATATTTAAACCGTTTTTTACAACTAAAGACAAATATAAAGGAACAGGAATCGGACTGGCAACTACATTCCGCATTATTAATGAATTTGAAGGATTTATTGATGTAAGTTCCGAATTGGGTAAAGGAACAATTTTTAACATCTATCTTCCATTAAATGATGCTCCAATTGAAATATCTTCTGTACAAGAATCAGCATTAGAACCAATAAATTGTAGAATTCTTATTGTCGATGACGAACAAGCAATGTTAGACATTATTTCAGAATTACTCGAAGAATGTGGAAGTGATGTTGTTACTGTAAATGATGGAGTAAAAGCACTTGAATTGCTAAAATCAGATTCAAATTTTGATTTGATTATTGCTGATAGAAATATGCCAAATATGGACGGATTAACACTCTTTAAAGAACTTTGCCTTTATTATCCAAAAATAAAAGTAATTCTCTCAAGTGGTTATCCGGAAGATCAAACTATTAGCTCGCTTAGGGAGATAGGTCTTTTTGATTATCTGGAAAAACCTTATGATATTGCAAAGCTTTTTGAAATTATTGATAGAATAAAATCTTAGGAATTCTTGTAGAAATTACTGTGTACAATTGATCAAAGAATTATTTATTGAGATTAATGAGCTTGTTGATTTAACCTTTTTTATAGTAAACTCATATTTTAATAAACTGAACCTCTTATCGTATAAATGTGTAAACACAGAGACTTTAAAACTTTTTATCCGATATTTTACATTTAATATTTTTTCTAAACAAAAAATCTTGACAATAGTCCATAGCCGAAATAAAGTTGTTGAGAACTAAAAGAACTTTTTAGAATCATTGATGACTAATTAATTTTCTTTACTAAGGTCACAATTTTACTTAAAACAAGAGATAATATGATAAAAAGGAGGCTTTTAAATGAATTTATTATCAAATGTTGAAATAATGTTACTTCAAATCATATATCAATATGAGAAGATTACTGGTTATGATATTAATAAATATGTGATTAGTTTGAAATATCGTGATTGGGCTGATATTGGAAAAACATCAATTTATACTGGATTAAAAAAGTTAGAAAAAAAAGAATTAGTAATATCATTTATAGACTTGGAAAAGAAAGGTAAAGGTCCACTACCAAGAAGATATTCAATTACTCATACTGGTTCTGAAATTTTGAAGCAAGAAATGAACGACATCTTGATGAGATCAAGAGAGCGTGAAAAGAGGTTTGATTTGGTAATCTCTGGAATACAAATTCTCGATACTTCTGAAATTGTTCTGGCATTTGAGAAGCGAATTGAGTATTTACAATTGGAATTTAAGCGTATTTCTCAGGAATCAGTTGAGCAAAATAATTGCATTCCTCTCGGAGGTAAAATTTTGTACATGCATATTTTAGGGTCTATTAATAGCGAGATTAAATACTCAAAATCTATAATAAAATATTTTGATGGAATATAGGAGTTTATTATGAAAAGGAAATTAATTTTTTTTGCATTTATCGTTATGATAAATAGTCTTTTTTCTCAATGGGAATCACAGGATTCAGGAGTTAATGATAATATTTATGGGGTGTACTTTCTTGATGAAAATATTGGTTTTGCTGTTGGATGGGGAGCAAGTGCCGGTGGAGTTGCATTGAAAACTACGAATGGCGGTGAAAACTGGAATTCAACTATTCTCTCTAACAATTCTTTTGTCTTTTCCGTTACGTTTATAGATGAGGTCAATGGATTTGCAGCAGGCTGTCTAAATCAAGGTTCTTCGGGGGCGATTTTTCGTACCACTAATGCTGGTGACACTTGGACAATTACATCTCAAAGCTCAACTTATGGTTTCTATGATATTGATTTTCCGGCTAATGAGATTGGTTTTGCTTGTGGTTGGTTAGGTAAAATATTTAAAACAACAAATGGTGGTAATAGCTGGTTTTCTGTAAATTCAGGAACTACAAATGTTCTCAGATGGATGCATTTTGTTGACGAAAATACTGGATATATCGTTGGTGGGACAAATTGGAATAATCCCAATAAAGTTTTCAAAACTACAAATAGTGGATCCAGTTGGACAATGATTAAAAATTTTGGTGGTTTAGTTATAGGTGGAATACATTTATTTAATGATAATATTGGCGTAATTTGTGGTGGAAATAGTGGCGAGATTATCAAAAAGACTTATGATGGAGGAATGAATTGGGAAGATAAATACATTAATTCTACAGGAGTATTTCAATCTCTACAATTTGGTGAAAATGGAATTGGCTGGGCTTGCGGTAATAATGGAAGAGTAATTCAGTCTTTGGATTATGGAGAGACTTGGGTCGAAATAGAATCTGCTTCTCAAAATACAACATTATTTGGAATTCATGGAGTTGAAGAAGCTGTATTCGCTGTTGGCACTTCTGGCTCGATTTTCAAAAAAACACTAAACCCCAGTTTAATTGCAGATTTTTCAGCAGATCCAATATTTGGGAGCTCACCTCTTACAGTAAATTTCATAGATGAAACAATTGGTGAACCAATACTTTGGTCTTGGGATTTTGATAATGATGGTGTTGTTGATTCTTATGTTCAAAATCCGCAATGGATTTATTCTGAACCTGGACTGTATTCTGTTTCATTGACAGTCTATAATTCCCAATACAATACAATTGAAACGAAGATAGATTATATTGAAGTATCTGAATCATCATCGAAGGGCTCATATATAGAAAGTAATTCTAACTATTTGAGTAATTATCCAAATCCATTTAATCCCTCTACAACAATTTCTTTATCTATAGATAGTATAGAGAATGCTGAACTACTTATTTATAACTTGAAAGGTCTGGAAATCCGAAAATATTCAATATTAAATTCTAAATCTTCAATCCTATGGGATGGCAAAGATAAAAGTGGAAAAAGTGTTGCTTCTGGAATATATCTCTATAAAGTAAAGGAGAATAATAAAACTTTTGCTACGAAAAAGTGTTTATTGCTCAAATGACAGCAATTTTGTATGAATGTCCTTCTGTGTATTAGATATTCAATTTGTTCAATTTTATCAAAATTTTGCATTATATTATCATATTTTTTATGAATTTAGCACAATTTGTTTCGAATTATTTGTACGTGTTTTTTTCTAATGTCAATTGGCAATGAAACAAATTTTAACAACAGCAATCCTGTTTCTCTCAAGAACCAAGAGATATAAAGCTAATTAATTAGAATTTGCTATCAGCTATCAATTGAGAAATCTCTCCTCCAAAGTGAAAAACGGAGCTAATTGGGATCAAATATTGCGTTATATTTAGTATCTGAATGAAAAGGAATTTTTTAACCATGAAGAACAGAAGTTTCTGAAGAAAGATTAATTGGGAAGTTATTTATTTTTTAGCTTCATAGAAGGGACATCTATGTAGCCCAATGCGTTAGCGCAATGTCATTAAGTTAAGAAAAACAGG